>CAYYSC010000033.1:0-14057 GCA_964474065.1 uncultured Rhodospirillales bacterium
TATGAAGAAGCGTGCTGATGGCGTGTTACCGATCACCCACCCGGATATGACGCGCTACTTCATGAGCGTGGATGCTGTACTGTCCGTCACAGACGGGCAACGGGTTAGCCCGGGGGATGTTCTGGCCCGTATCCCGCGCGAGAGTTCGAAAACCCGCGATATCACCGGCGGTCTGCCGCGGGTGGCGGAACTATTCGAGGCGCGCAAACCGAAGGATCACGCCATTCTCAGCGAGTCTGGGGGCCGTGTGGAATTCGGACGGGACTACAAGACCAAGCGGCGCATCGTCGTGCGCGACACGGAAGACCCCGAAAAGGTCACGGAGTATCTCATCCCGAAAGGCCGTCATGTCGCGGTCCGCGAAGGCGATTATGTCGAGAAAGGCGACCTTCTGATGGAAGGCAACGCCGTGCCGCATGATATCCTGAATGTGCTGGGCGTGGAGGCCTTGGCCGAGTATCTCGTCAACGAAGTGCAGGAGGTCTATCGCCTGCAGGGTGTGAAGATCAACGACAAACACATCGAGGTGATTGTCCGCCAGATGCTGCAGAAGGTTGAGATAACGGAGCCGGGCGACAGCATGTTCCTGGTTGGCGAGCAGGTGGACAAGAGCGAGTTCGAGACGGAGAACGCGAAACTCTTGGAACGGGATGGAGCGCGGTTGGCGCAGGCGCGCCCTGTGTTGCTCGGCATTACCAAGGCGTCGCTCCAGACCCAGTCCTGGATCTCCGCGGCGAGCTTCCAGGAGACCACCCGCGTGCTGACGGAAGCCTCGACGAGCGGCAAGGTCGACACGCTCAACGGCCTCAAGGAGAACGTGATCGTTGGCAGGCTGATCCCGGCGGGCACCGGCGCTTACATGCGCCAGATCCGGCGCGTCGCACAGCAGCGCGACCGGCAGTTGCAGGCTGAGCGGGAGGCGCTGCCTTCGCCGGATGCTGCCAACGACCAGCGTTTGCGGGAGGCTGCGGGCGACTAGATCCTGGCCGCTCAGCCGGAATACTTGCGGCCGCCGCGCTGTCCCTTACCGGATGGCGCGGCGGCTTTTTTGCGGGGCTAAATTTCCCGTTGAACCGGAATTTCGGCGGCGGACGGACTAGGTATTTAATACCCGAGTATGATTGTTTATCATTGTGCTGCCACACAAAGGATGCGCCAGGGTCCAGACAGGCCACGGAAGCGCCGCGACAACGCACGCTGCCCGAGTTGCGACACAGTGATCGGCACGCTTCGATCGCGGAGCTGAGCCGGACCTGCGGGCTGAACCGACAGACCGTAGCCAAATGGCGGACACGCTGCGGGGGCGCCGACACACAGAAATCCTGGCACTCCTCAGCAAGTTCGCCATTGCCGAGTTGCACGAGCGCGCCAGCCGCCGTATCGCTGCCGATTTCCTGGGCCGGTTGATCGAGGCGGCTCCCTGCAGGATCCAAACCGTTCTGACCGACAACGGTACTCACTTCACCGATGCTAAGGGAGACGGCTGGCGGCCTGTTGAGAACAGACGGATGCTCGCCGATGGGGAGGCGTTCCGTTGCCATGGCTTCGAACTGGCCTGCGCCCAGAACGGCATCGACCATCGCCGGACCAGACCAAACCACCTTGGACGAACGGCCAGGTCGAGCGGATGAACCGCACCCTGAAAGCAGGGGGCGAACTTTCTTCGAGTGCATGTGCGAAAAGGATGCTTCAGAACCCCACCGGTTTAGCCGCAAACCGGACGAGCACACTCCGGGACCAATTACCTAGCTAACCAGCCTTCCGCTTGTCCGGATCGTCAATGCAGAAGCGGTGCCATGGGGATGGGGCCACGGCTTTGCACGGTGTCTCCGGCGCTGGCCGCCATGTGAGCAATGATTCGGGCTTCCGTTTGTGTTCTGGAACCACGCACGGCGACGGCGAGCGGGGTATTGCGGTTGAATTGGTTCGGGTTCTGTATAGCCCGGCCAGCGGCCGCTAGCAGGCCATCTATCTTCTGCTGCGCAGTCTGCCTCTTTACGCAACAGTAAGTTGCAAAATGCATTACCGTGGTATTTGCCTGCGAGGCAAAGGCTGCAACAGCCGTCCCAGCCAGAGGAGTTCAGAACGAAATCAGGTTGGTAGAAGGAATGGTACGACAGAGTTTGGACAAACAAAAATCCCCTAGGGAGTTCAATGCCCTAGGGGATCGTGTTGGTGGAGCCAAGGGGAGTCGAACCCCTGACCTCTTGAATGCCATTCAAGCGCTCTCCCAACTGAGCTATGGCCCCGGTTAACCTCGGCAGGCGGCGTTTGGGGCGCCGCCCGAGAAAATAGCGTTTAGCTCTCTTCCTCTTCGTCGTCAACATCTACGGCAACGTCCGGAAGGTCCTCTTCGCCGTCATCGAGTTCCTCGGTTTCGTCGATAAGGTCGCTCTCACCCTCGATTTCGACCTTCTCCAGTGCCAACGCCGGATCTTCATTGGCTGCCACAGGTGCCGGTTTCGGCGCCGCTTCTACAGCCGCCGCGCCTGAACGGAGCCGCACGAAGGCTGACGGCGAATGGGCATGATGGCACGCTGGGCAGACGATGGGCTCACGATTCAGATCGTAGAACCGTTCGCCGCAGTTGGTGCAAGTGCGCTTGGTACCGCGTTCTGCACGGGCTGATTGCATGATTTTCCTTGGTCTCTCGCTGAAAATTTGGCAGATGCGGACGTTCTACCAGCCTTTCGCACTTCTACTTTTCAGAATGATGGCGTGCGCCATTGCCAGAATTGATGGAAGGTGTCAAAGACAAATCATCATCGTCCATGGCAGATTCCCATTTTGGTAGACTGAGTTCCGCATGACGACAATGTCACGCCCGCTTTTTGCGCCGCCCTCGGCGCGTCCTCTATCTGGCCGCACAAAGGTGGCGGGCGATAAGTCCATTTCACACCGAGCAGTCATGTTGGGAGGGCTGTCCGTCGGCACAACCCATATCCATGGTCTTTTGGAGGGGGAGGACGTTTTGGCCACGGCTGCCGCGATGCGGGCGCTCGGCGCTACGATCGAACGGCTCGAGAATGGCGTCTGGCGGGTTCGGGGTGTGGGCGTTGGCGGATTGGCCGAGCCGGAAAATATGCTCGATATGGGGAACGCCGGGACGGGGGCCCGGCTGCTGCTCGGCATGCTGGCCAGCCACGACCTGACGGCATTTCTCACGGGCGACGCGTCATTGCGCAGGCGTCCGATGCAACGGGTCATTTCCCCGCTCATGCGCTGCGGCGCGGCCTTCGTGTCACGGACGGGCGGGCGCTTGCCCCTCGCCATAACCGGTGCGAGAGAGCCAGTGGCAATTGAATACCGGCTACCGGTGGCGTCTGCGCAGGTGAAATCCGCCATTCTGCTGTCAGGCCTGAATGCAACCGGCACCACACGGGTGATCGAACCGGAGGCGACCCGCGATCATACGGAGCGGATGATGGCGCATTTCGGCGCGTCGGTCTCGCGCACGGAGCGGGGTGGCGAGGCCGTGATCGAACTCGCCGGCGAAGCAGTCCTGCGCGGGGCGGAGGTCACGGTTCCCGCCGATCCTTCGTCCGCCGCTTTCCCGATCGCCGCGGCCTTGCTCACACCCGGCTCCGACGTGACATTGACGGACGTTTGCCTCAATCCCGGTCGGATTGGCCTCATTCTGACCTTGCAGGAAATGGGCGCCGATCTGACGTTGGAGAACGAGCGCGAATTGAACGGTGAGCCAATCGGCGACGTGCGGGTGCGCTATTCAGCGCTTTCGGGGGTGACGGTGCCGACCGGGCGGGCGCCGAGTATGATCGACGAGTATCCAGTGCTCGCCGCCGTTGCGGCAAGCGCAAACGGTGAGACGCATATGCTCGGCGTGGGTGAGTTGCGCGTGAAGGAAAGCGACCGCTTGGCCGCCGTGGCCGCCGGGCTGCATGCCTGCGGCGTGCGGGCCGACGCGGGGGCGGACACGCTGACTGTCTATGGATATAATGGACCGGTTCCCGGCAACGGTGCCGAGGGCACGATGATCGCAACCAATATGGACCACCGTATTGCTATGGCGTTTGCCGTGTTGGGGCTTGCCTCCCGGAACGGCGTGCGCGTGGATGACATGAGGCCCATTGCCACGAGTTTCCCGGACTTCGTTCCGCTGATGAACGGGTTGGGGGCTGCTCTTTGCGTCGAAGCGGCCGAGGGCGCATGATTCGAAGGCGCATGATTATCGCGATCGACGGGCCAGCGGGCGCTGGCAAGGGCACCCTGGGTCGGCGTCTGGCGCGGACCCTGGGGCTTGCGTATCTGGACACGGGGCTGCTGTACCGTGCGGTTGGCGCGGCGATGCTGGATGCCGGGAAGCCTCTGACGGATGTAGCTGCAGCAGAAGAAATGGCGCGAAGGCTCAGTGCCGATTCGGTGGTGAATCGGCCGGCGCTGCGGACCGAGGACGTTGGTCGCGCCGCCTCCGCCGTCGCCGCCATTCCGGGTGTCCGGGCAGCGTTGCTTGCCTTTCAGCGCTGCTTTGCGCGCTGTCCGCCAGGCGGGGCGAGGGGCGCCGTGCTCGATGGCCGGGACATAGGAACGGTGATCTGCCCCGAAGCCGATGTGAAGGTTTTCTTGACTGCCAGTCCCGAAGCGCGGGCCGAAAGGCGTTCCGAGGAGTTGCGAGCCGCGGGCGAGCCTAGTATATACGCGGAAATCCTCAAAGACGTGGAGGACAGAGATCAACGGGACAGCGCGCGCGCGGAGGCACCGCTGAGACCCGCCGTCGACGCCTTGGTGATCGACACAACCTGCCTGGATGCAGATGCGGTTTATGCTCAAGTTATTGAGAAAATTGCGGAATTGCGGAAAGGCCGAGCGTAGCGAGAGTTTGAAATCATCGGCGGCTCGGGCATCACACCAAGCCTTTCCCGCCGGTCGGCGCAACAATTAGCAGTAATCTGGAGTTCGAACGGCTTTCATGGCTGAAACGATGGAAATGGAATTCGCGGGCGAAAATTTCGCCGCGATGTTGGAAGAAAGCCTACAAGAACAAGCCAATTTTGAAGGCACGGTCGTCAAGGGCACGGTCATCGCAGTCGAGAACGATATGGCGTTGATCGACGTTGGCCTGAAATCCGAAGGTCGTGTTCCGCTGAAAGAATTTGCCGGTCCGGGGCAAGAGCCGGAATTGCGTGTCGGCGATATGGTCGATGTCTATGTCGACCGGATCGAGGACAAGAACGGCGAAGCGGTATTGAGTCGCGACAAGGCGCGGCGCGAAGAGGCTTGGTTGGCGCTGGCCAGTGCTTTCGAGAGCAGCGAAAAGGTCAAGGGCGTCATTTTCGGCAGAGTGAAGGGCGGCTTCACGGTTGATCTCGACGGGGCCGTGGCCTTCCTGCCGGGCAGCCAGGTCGACATTCGGCCGGTGCGCGATATCTCGCCTCTGATGGGCACGCCGCAGCCTTTCCAGATTCTGAAAATGGACCGCAATCGTGGGAACATCGTCGTCTCCCGGCGCGCCGTCCTGGAAGAAACGCGTGCCGAAGCGCGGAACGAGTTGGTGGCCAACCTGAAGGAAGGCCAGGTGCTGAATGGTGTGGTGAAGAACATCACCGATTATGGCGCCTTCATCGATCTCGGCGGTGTCGACGGCTTGCTGCATGTCACGGATATAGCCTGGCGCCGGATCAATCATCCGAGTGAGGCGCTCAGCATCGGCCAAGCGGTCGAAGTGCAGGTGATCCGCTTCAATCCGGAAACGCAGCGTATCAGCCTCGGCATGAAGCAGCTGATGGCCGACCCCTGGGAGGGCGTGGAAGCCAAGTACCCGGTGGGCGCGCAGTTTGTGGGCCGAGTCACCAACATCACCGACTACGGCGCCTTCGTGGAATTGGAGCCGGGTGTGGAAGGTTTGGTGCACGTTTCCGAAATGTCTTGGACCAAGAAGAACGTGCATCCCGGCAAGATCGTTTCGACCAGCCAGGAAGTCGAGGTCCGCATTCTGGACGTGGACCCTGTCAAGCGCCGCATCAGCCTTGGCATCAAGCAGACTCAGGAAAACCCATGGACGGTGTTCCGGCGCGAATACCCGATCGGCAGCGAGGTCGAGGGCGAGGTCAAGAATATTACCGAATTCGGCCTGTTTGTCGGGCTGCCGGGCGACATCGACGGAATGGTGCACCTCTCCGACATCTCCTGGGAGAAGACCGGCGAGGAGGCAATGGAGGACTTCAAGCGCGGCGACATGGTTCGAGCGAAGGTTCTCGATATCGACCCGGAGAAGGAGCGTATCTCGCTCGGCATCAAGCAACTGACCGACGACCCGTTCACTTCCGCCCTGAAGAGCGCCGACAATCTCCGCAAGGGGTCCGTGGTGACCTGCACCGTGACCCAGATTACGGACGGTGGCATCGAGGTTTCGCTGGGCGACGATCTGACCGGCTTCATCCGCCGTTCCGATCTGGCGCGGGAACGGGCCGAGCAGCGGCCGGACCGGTTTGCGGTCGGTGAGAAGGTCGATGCGAAGATCACCCAGATCGAAAAGGGCGCCCGTCGGATTACCCTGTCGATCAAGGCTCTGGAAATCGAGGAAGAGAAACAGGCGATGGCGCAGTTCGGTTCGTCCGACAGCGGCGCGTCCCTGGGCGACATCCTCGGGGCGGCCTTGCGCAACCGGGCCGGCGGCGACCAGGGCAACGAGTAACGGCGGTTGCGCGGGCGGAGAGGGATGACTGATGGCTGATCCGCTCGCGCAGCGCCTTGCAGACGCAACGGTAGACCGGCGGCGGCTGAAGCGCCGCTTGGTGTGGTGGCGGAGTATAGCCATCGTCGTGGTTATCGCGGCGCTGGCCGCCGGAGGCTGGTTTTTCCTGCGTGGAGAGACGTTACCGCCCGGCGGTTCCTATATCGCGCGCGTACCGATCACCGGTATCATCGAAGACGATCCAAAGCTGGTCGAGCATTTGGGACGTTTGGCGGAAAACTCGCGTGTTTCAGGCGTTATGGTCACCGTAAACAGCCCTGGCGGGACGTTTAGCGGCAGCGAGGCTCTTTACTACGCCCTTCGCGATCTATCGAACGCCAAGCCAACGGCCGCCGTCGTCGGGGGAATGGCCGCCTCTGGCGGCTATATGGCCGCGATTGCGACCGATCACATCGTCGCCCGGTCAGGGAGTATCACCGGTTCGGTCGGCGTGATTTTCCAAATGCCTAACGTTCACCGGCTGCTCGATGATTTGGGTATCCGAGTAGAAACGGTGCGCAGCGGCCCGTTGAAAGCGAGGCCGAGCCCCTTGGAGCCTGTTTCGGGTGCGGCGCTCGACGCTACGGAGCGACTGATCAACGACCTGTTCAACCAGTTCGTTGGCTTTGTGACCGAGCGCCGGACGCTCAGCGAAAGCGCGCTGGAACAAGTAACGCGGGGCGGCGTTTTTACCGGGCGCCGCGGTCAGGAACTGGGCCTTGTCGACGCCCTCGGTGGCGAGCGAGAGGCGCGGCAATGGATGGCCACCGCTCGGGGCATCGATCCGGAGACACCGGTTGTCGACCGCCCGATGACGGACGAAACCTTTTGGTGGCAGGAACTATTGGAAAATATTGAAAGTCGGGCGCGTGTTGGGGCCACCCCCATTCTTGACGGCCCGTGGGCAATTTGGCATCAATAGAATCAAATGAGTAAGCAGTAGGCAAGGCTTCGAGCTACGGAAGGTTTTGCCGTATTGCCTAAAAATCGTCGGCAGCGGGGTTAAGAGGAGGACGGAAAACATCGGGCTTCCAGGAGGGCTTGGTGGTTTTTGTCGGTATGTCAGGGATGGGAGCCGCATGACCAAATCTGAACTGATCCAGCGCATTGCCGAACATAATCCGCATCTGTACCTGCGGGATGTTGAACGGATCGTTTCCACCATGTTCGACGAGATTTCGACTGCGCTATCCTCTGGCAATCGGGTGGAGCTTCGCGGCTTTGGCGCCTTTTCCGTGCGTCAGCGGGATGCCCGCACGGGCCGCAATCCGCGCACCGGGGAAGCAGTGCATGTCGATGCCAAGCAAGTGCCGTTTTTCAAATGCGGCAAGGAATTGCGCGACCGGTTAAACGGTGACTAGGTCTCGCTGCGGCGAATTTCCGATGCCCCGCGGAAGCATTTCTGGCGTAGAGTCATGCTTCGAGGAATAGGCCCGCGGTTCGTGAAAGGACGAGCGCCCCATGAGTTATGTAAACCGGCTTTTCGGGTGGGCCCTGGCGGTTGTGCTGGGCATCGCCGCGGTTCTTCTGATGATCGGCTCGCGGGAACCGGTGGTGCTGCGTCTGGCGCTGGTGCCGGAATCGCTTGAATTGCCGTTGTTCGTGGCGGTTCTCGGGGCGTGGGTGATCGGCTTCATTTGCGGCGGTATCGTCATGTGGTTCAGCGAAGCCCGTTGGCGCCGGCTGGCCCGGGACGAGATGGTGGATTTGGAAGAATTGCGCCGTGAGAACGACTCTCTGCGGGCCGATTTGGCCGAAGCACGGGCCGCCGCGGACCGGGCCGACGCCGCACCCGGCACCGCTCTGACAGCGCCGGGCAATGACAACGGTCAAGCACCGCGACTACCCGGCAGGGCAGGCTAGCGGCGCAGTCGGTCCAGATGGTCCCTTCCGTATACGTCGCTTTCGACACTACCGACATCGCGAAAGCCAGAACCTGGGCTGCGGCGGTGGCACCGCACGTCGCCGGGATCAAGCTCGGACTGGAATTCGTCTATGCTCAAGGCATGGCGGGCGTACGGGATTTGGCCGGGGCAGTGCCTCTGTTTCTCGACTTGAAGTTACACGACATCCCGAACACGGTGGCGGGCGGATTGCATGCAGTTCTGGAGCAGATCACCCCGCAATATATCAATGTCCATGCCGGGGGTGGGCCGGAAATGCTGCGCCGGGCGGCCGAAACCGTAGCAGAAGGATCGAACGGCAAGACCCGTCTGCTCGCTGTCACGGTCCTCACCAGTCTGGATGAGGATGATTTGACAGCCGTCGGACAGCGTGGGCCTGCCGCAAATCAAGCATTGCGTTTGGCCGAGTTGGCCAAGCGCCAGGGCTGCCACGGCGTTGTGTGCTCGCCGGCGGAAGTTTCGATGTTGCGCCAGGCGATGGGGCTGGATTTCGACTTGGTCGTGCCGGGCATCCGGCCAGCGGGAGCCGGTGCCCAGGACCAGAAACGTATTATGACCCCCTCGGATGCGATGATTGCCGGGGCGACGGCGCTGGTCATCGGCCGCCCCATCACCGCTGCTGCCGATCCCGCTGAAGCTGCCCGCGCAATCGCGGCCTCGCTGGCCTAACGGATGACGATTCAGGCAAAAATTTGTGGCGTGAACGCGCCGGAGGCGATGGCGGCGGCGCTGGAGGGTGGCGCAGCTTGGGTTGGGTTGATGTTCTTTCCGCCGTCTCCCCGTTTCATCGATCTCCCTGCGGCTGCGGCCCTTTCCGCGCAAGCGGCCGGCAAGGCGGAGCGGGTCGGCGTCTTTGTCTCGCCGGATGATAGCTTTTTGCACGAGGTGATTGCCGCCGCGCCCCTGGATGCGATCCAACTTCACGGCAAGGAAGACCCTGCGCGTGTCGCCGAGGTCAAGGCGCTGACCGGATTGCCGGTCTGGAAGGCGGTTTCAATCGCGGAACCGGTAGACGTTGACCGTGCGGCTGCCTATTTCGAGACAGCCGACCGGCTGCTGTTCGATGCGAAACCGCCGAAGGGCAGCGTCCTGCCGGGCGGGAATGCTGTCAGCTTTGACTGGCGACTGCTGGCCGGAACGGATTGGCCGGTGCCCTGGCTGCTTTCAGGTGGCCTCCATACCGGGAATATCGCCCAGGCCGTCCGCCTTACGGGCGCCCGTGCCGTCGATGTTTCCTCCGGCGTGGAAAGCGCACCCGGGAGGAAGGACCCCGCGCGCATCCGCGCCTTTCTTGACGCCGTCGCCGCAATCTAGTTTATCGCCCTTCTTCCTCCCCTGTTGCGAAGGGTTCGGGAACCATGCCCGTCACGCTGAATTCCTACCGCTCCGGCCCGGATGAGAATGGCCGTTTCGGCCTGTTCGGCGGGCGCTATGTCGCCGAGACGCTGATGCCGCTGATCCTGGAGGTGGAGAAAGCATTCCGAGCGGCGCATAATGATCCGGAGTTCTGGCGGGAATGGGACTATTACGCCAAACACTATGTCGGCCGGCCATCGCCCCTTTATTTTGCGGAGCGGCTGACCGAGCACCTCGACGGCGCAAAAATCTACTTCAAGCGGGACGAGCTGAATCACACCGGCTCGCATAAGGCCAACAACTGCCTGGGCCAAGTGTTGCTGGCCAAGCGCATGGGCAAGACCCGCATCATCGCGGAAACCGGTGCGGGCCAGCACGGCGTGGCCACCGCCACTTTTTGCGCGCTCTTCAATCTGCCTTGCACCGTCTACATGGGCGCGACGGACGTCGAGCGGCAGAAACCGAACGTCTTCCGGATGAAGCTGCTGGGCGCGGAAGTAGTGCCGGTGACGTCGGGCGCCGCCACGCTGAAGGATGCGATGAACGACGCGTTGCGCGACTGGGTCGCCAACGTCGACGACACCTATTACGTCATCGGCACGGCGGCAGGCCCGCATCCCTACCCGGAAATGGTGCGCGAGTTCCAGTCGATCATCGGGCGTGAGGCGCGGGAGCAGATTCTGGAAGCGGAGGGCCGCCTGCCGGATACGCTGGTTGCTTGCATCGGTGGCGGCTCGAACGCCATTGGCCTGTTCCATCCTTTCCTTGACGACCCCGACGTGAAGATCATCGGCGCGGAAGCGGCTGGGCGGGGCATCGAGACCGGAGAGCACGCCGCGGCGATCATCGGGGGCCAGCCTGGCGTCCTGCACGGCAATCGCACCTACCTGCTGCAGAACGAGGACGGCCAGATTACGGAGGCGCACTCCATTTCCGCCGGCCTCGACTACCCCGGCATTGGCCCGGAACACTCGTGGTTGGCCGACCAGGGGCGGGTGCAATACGTGCCGGTCACGGACCAGGAAGCGCTGGACGCCTTCCAACTCTGCTCCCGCATCGAGGGGATCATTCCGGCACTCGAGCCCGCGCACGCACTTGCGCATGTGCTGAAAATCGCGCCGGAACTGCCGAAGGATCATCTGCTGCTAATGAACATGTGCGGCCGTGGCGACAAAGATGTGTTCAGTGTCGCCGAAGCCCTGGGGGTTCGTCTGTGAGCGCGCGTCTCAGCCAACGGTTTGCCGACCTGAAGGCGGCGGGTCGCAAGGGTTTCGTCGCCTATATCAGCGCCGGCGATCCGGATTTGGAAACGTCGTACTCCCTTCTAGAGGGGTTGCCGGGCGCCGGGGTGGACATCGTTGAGCTTGGTATTCCCTTTACCGATCCGGCTGCTGATGGTCCCGCGATCCAGGCGGCCGGCCAGCGGGCGCTGAAGGCGGGCATGTCCATGCGCCACGGCCTGGAGATGGTGCGCCGCTTCCGGGAGAAAGACCAGGCAACGCCCATCGTGCTGATGGGCTATTATAACCCGATATACCGCTATGGCCCCGAACGGTTCGCGCGGGACGCGGTGGCTGCTGGTGTCGACGGGCTCATCACGGTGGATCTGCCGCCGGAAGAGGACGCGGAACTGCGGGAGCCGGCAATGGCGGCGGGACTGGACATCATCCGGCTGACCGCCCCGACGACCGACGATGCGCGCCTGCCCCTGGTGGTCGGGACCGCGACCGGCTTTATTTATTATGTGTCGATCACAGGCATCACCGGCACCAAGTCGCCGACGGTGGAGGCATTGACGCCAGCCGTAGAGCGCCTGCGCCGCCATACCGATCTGCCCCTGGCCATCGGGTTCGGAGTCAAGACCCCGGAGCAGGCGCGCGAGATCGGCGCGCTGGGCGATGCGGTGGTGGTTGGCTCGGCCATCGTGTCTGCCGTTGCCGACCGGCTCAATGCGGAAGGCGTGCCGGAGCCCGACATGGTGAACGAGGTGCTGGACCTGGTCCGCGCCCTGGCAGAAGGCGCGCACGGCGCCTAGAGAATACCTTGACCCGATCTTCTCTCGCTACCCTGGACCCCGTAGAATCGTTCGACCCCATCGTCGACCGGCTGTCCCGGCTGCATCCAAAGGTGATCGACCTGACGCTGGACCGGCTGCTGCGGCTGCTGGACCGGCTTGGCAACCCCCAGGAAAGTCTGCCGCCAGTCATCCATGTTGCCGGAACGAACGGCAAGGGCTCCACCGTGGCCTTTCTGCGGGGCATGCTGGAAGCGATGGGGCTGCGCTGCCACGCACTCACTTCTCCCCATCTGATTCATTTCCGGGAGCGGATCCGGGTCGCCGGGGAATTGATCGAGGAGCCCGTGCTGGTCGCCCTGCTGGAAGAGTGCGAGCGGGCGAACGGCGAGGCGCCGATCACCTTTTTCGAAATGGCGATGGCTGCCGCGACGCTGGCATTCGCGCGTACCCCTGCGGACTTCCTGTTGCTGGAGGTGGGCCTGGGGGGCCGTTATGATGCGACCAACGTTATCCGCCAGCCTGTGGCGAGCGTGATTACGCCCGTCGGCATGGATCACCGGGAGTTCCTCGGCGACACCATCGCCAAGATCGCGGGTGAAAAGGCCGGCATCATCAAACAGGGCCGCCCCGTCATCGTTGGCCCCCAGACAGGGGAGGCCATGGCCGTGATCGAGGCGGAAGCGGCTGCGCACAATGCGCCGATGGCGGTGGCCGGACGAGATTGGACCGCTGACCGCCTTGCCAATGGCGGCTTCCGCTATAACAGCCGTCAGGCGGATTGGACGCTGCCGCCACCGTCGCTGCCTGGCATGCATCAGGTCTGGAATGCGGGTACGGCCATTGCCGTTCTGGAGACGCTCGAAGTGCCCGGTTTCCGGCGGGATATTGCCGCTGCCGGGGTCGTGCAGGCGGAATGGCCGGCGCGGTTGCAGCGCCTGCCGGCGGGAGGGGTGCTTGCAGCGATGGCGGCCCCTGCCGGACCGGTCTGGGTCGATGGCGCGCACAACGCGCCGGCAGTGGAAGCCCTCACCGCCGAAATCCGCACCTGGCCGGTCAAGCCTGTTCTCGTCACCGGCATGCTCCGAAACAAGGACTACCCAGCGATGCTCGGCATTCTGGCGCCCCATGTGCGCCAGATGCTGGCGGTTCCCGTTCCACGGAGCAGTGCCGGGCTTGCCCCGGAGGAGTTGGCCGCGGCCGCCGAGACGGCCGGGATGACAGCCGCCAGCTTTGCCAGCCTGCCGGAAGCGCTGAAGGCTGCCGCGGGGAGAGCTCCGGGGGCACCGGTGCTGATCGCGGGATCGCTGTACTTGGCGGGTGAGGCGCTGCGGCTGGACGCCGGCGCATGAAAAATGCCCGGCGCGGGAAGCACCGGGCATAGCTAGGACCGCACGAGAGGCGATCCTCAAATCCTAGATGTGATCTTCGACCCACTGCTGCAGGGCGCCTTTCGGAGCGGCGCCGACCTTGGTTGCGGCGAGCTCGCCGTCCTTGAACAGCATCAGGGTGGGAATGCCGCGCACCCCGTACTTGCCGGGCGTGCCCGGGTTCTCGTCGATGTTGATCTTCATGATTTTGACGCGCTCTCCCATCGCTTCGGAGATTTCCTCCAGGGAAGGGGCGATCATCTTACAGGGACCGCACCATTCGGCCCAAAAATCGACAACGACAGGGGTATCGGACTGGAGGACGTCGCTCTCGAACGTCGCGTCCGTGGTCGGATTTGTAGACATGGGATTCTCCTGTTCGACCGGTAAGACTGAAACTTCGCCGTCAAGCTAGGCAGCGCCCCTCGCCAGGTCAATTCACGTGGTGGGGAAGGGGTACCGCATCGAGCCGCGGGACTTCGGTCCACAGCAATGCCGCCTCGATCAACCGGTCCGGATAGATGGCCTGGAGCAGGCGGGCGTAGGTCCGCATTTGCTCTTGGTAACCCGGTGGGATGGTGGCCGGTCCCGCTGGCGGCGCGCGATTGGTTTTGTAATCGACAATGAGCACCCGTTCGGGCGTGATCAGCAACCGGTCGACCACACCGCTCACCGCCAGGCCGTCGACTAGGCCGGTCAGCGGAGCCTCGGCCAGGGCGTCG
>CAYYSC010000034.1:0-14030 GCA_964474065.1 uncultured Rhodospirillales bacterium
GGCGCCCATTCTTGCGCCAGCGTCTCGCCCAGGATGATCGTGCCTGCCTTGGAGGGGCTGTAGGCACCCATGCCCCGGTGCGGCCGCATCCCCGACATGCTGGCGATGAGAACCAGCCCGCCCTTGCTTTCCTTCAGGTGGGGATAGGCCGCCTTGGCCAGCAGCCAGCCGCCGCGAAGATTGATGTTCATCACCCGATCCCACTGTGCCAGTTCCAGTTCCGCCAGCGGGGCGGGGGAGGTGATGCCGGCGTTGGAGACCACGGCATCGAGACCACCAAAGGCGGCGACGGCCTCGGCGACAAGACGGGCAGGTGTTTCCGGGTCGGCCAGATCGCCCGTGAAAAGCCGCGCGTCTGCGCCCATGCCGTTCAAAGCCTCGACGAGGGCTTGCGCCTCCTCCGTATCGCGCACTTCGCAGGCCGCGATCCGGGGCGTCTCGCCGCGTGCGAGGGCGACTTCAGTGAGCTTGCGGCAAGTGGCGCCGCCGATGCCGGGACTTGCGCCGGTTATCAGGGCTCGCATCGCGCTATCCTCCGTTAAATGGTCGTGGGAACCAGGTTACTGATCTGCTAAGAATAGTGGCCTCAACCGCAGCACCGCGTCCAGCCCAGGCGTCCGCCACGATAGTGCGCAGCAGCGCGGTGCGTGACGGGAGGCGGAGGATAATGACGTGTCGGAAATCATCGCTTGGCTCGAGCAGTTAGGGCTCAGCCAATATGCGGAGATTTTTGAAACAAGCGACATCGACCTGGATGTGCTGACCGACCTCAACGAGGACGACCTGCGCGAACTTTCCGTGTCGTTCGGCCATCGGAAACGGCTTCTCAGGGCGATCGCCGCGCTGCGATCGGACAGCGCGGGAGCCGCCGAGTCGGCTGTCACGGCTCCGGCCACGCTGCAGCCGGCGCTGCCTCCCAGCGGCGAGCGGCGCCTGATTACCGTACTTTTTTGCGACATGGTTGGCTCCACGGCGATGACGGCGGCGGGCGACCCGGAAGATATGTTCGAGTTGATCCGGGCCTATCACGCAGCATGCAGCGAAGTGATCGAGCGCTTTGGTGGCTATGTGGCTCGCATGGTGGGGGACGGGGTCCTGGCCTATTTCGGCTATCCCCGCGCAATGGAGGGCGAAGCGGAGCGTGCGGTTCGGGCGGCGTTGGCGTTGCGGGAGGCGGTGGCGGGCTTGAACCGGCGTGGCGGCCCCCGACTTGCGATCCGGATCGGTATCGACACAGGTTTGGTCGTGATTGGCGACCTCATCGCCCGCGGCAATGCGGAAGAAGATGCCGCTATTGGGGATACCCCCAACCTGGCCGCGCGGCTGCAAGGCACGGCGGAGCCCGGCCAGATTGTGATCAGCCAGAATACGCGGCGGCTGATCGGGTCACTGTTCGAACTGACGGACGGTGGCGTGCACGAGCTGAAAGGGTTCACGCGCCCGGTGCGCAGGTTCACCGTGGAGGCGGAAGCGGAAGCGGTCAGCCGCTTCGCCGCCCGGCGGGGCGGGAGCGATACGCCATTGGTCGGCCGGGAGCGGTACCTGGAGAGGCTGCTTGAGCAGTGGGAACGAGCCGCCACCGGCCAGGGAAGGGTCGTGCTGATCAGTGGCGAGCCCGGCATCGGCAAGTCGCATCTGGTCCAGAGTTTCCGGCAGGCGGTGGCCGATCTGGCACCGGCGCTGTTCCTGTACGAATGCTCGCCGTTTTACGCCAATTCTGCCTTTCAGGTTCTCGCAAATCAGATCGGGTGGGCTGCGGGGCTGAAGCGGTCCGACACACCGGAGGAGCGGCTTGCCAAGTTGGAGACGCTGGTTGTTCCCGGCGTCGATCCGCGGGAGGCGGTGCCACTGATGGGCTTTCTATGCGGTGTGCCCACGGAACATCGTTACCCGCGCTTGGACTTGACGCCGGAAGCCCGCAAGGCCGCGATCTTCGCGTTAGCGCGTCGACAGCTGGATGTGCTCGCCGGGGCCGGGCCTGTGTTGACCATTGTGGAAGATGCTCACTGGATTGACCCGAGTTCGGGCGAATTGCTGGCGGAGCGGATCGCCCGGGTAGGGAACCATCGTCATCTGATCGTCGTCACCTACCGCTCCGAACAGGCGCTTGCCTGGCTGGAGGATATCAAAGCGGTCCGCTTGACCCTTGACCCCCTTGAAAAGGCGGATGCTGTGTCCCTCATGGCCCGGGTTGCGGGAGAACCTCTGCCGGGATCGCTGCAGGATAGGATCTGGGAAAAGTCCGACGGTGTACCCCTGTTCGTGGAGGAAATCACCAAGGCGGTCCTGGAGTCCGGAACGTTGGATGCGGACGCAGCCACGGCCAGGCTTCCTGCGTTTGCGATTCCGGCCACGCTCCAGGAGTCGCTGACGGCCCGACTCGACCGACTTTCGACGGTCAAGGAGGTGGTACAGCATGCTGCCGTGCTTGGGCGGACGTTTTCCCCCGATGTGCTCCGCGAGATGGCAGCGCTCGAAGACCGGCAGCTGAAACGCGCTCTTGGTGAACTGATGAACGCGGAACTCCTGGAAATGCGCGGGGAACCGCCGAACGAGACGTATGTCTTTCGTCACGCCCTGCTTCAAGAGACCGTCTATACGAGCCTGCTGCGCCCGCGACGGCAGATGCTTCATAGGCGGGCGGCACGGGCCCTCAACCGGTTGCGCCCGGAAACCGTAGCCCGGACGCCCGAGCTACTGGCCTACCATTGGCAGGAAGCCAACGATCCGGCGGCGGCCTATCCGTATGCGATGCAGGCAGGCGAGCGCGCCCTGGCTCGCTATGCCAACACGGAGGCACGCGTCAGGTTTGCAGAGGCGGTTCAAGCTGCCTCGCAACTGGACTATGGTGTTCGGATGGAGGCGCAAGCGCTGCTGAGGCAGGCAAGCGTGGCCGGCACGCGGGAGACGGTGCAGGCGGATCTGGAGGATTTGCCCGCGATCCGCTCCGCAGCCGAGGAACTGGGCGATGCCCCGTTGCTGGCTGCGATCGATTATTGGATTGGCCGGCTTCACTATGTGCTGGGCGATTTCGAGGCCGCGATCGTCGAGGCGACACGGTCATTCGAGCGGGCGGAAACCACGGAGGGGGGTGCCCGAGTGGCCGCCGATGCCGGCAATTTGCTGGCCCGCATCCATGCGATCCAGGGAACGCCGCGTCTTGCCGTGCGTTTTGCCAAGCGCAACGCGGCCCAGATGGCAGCGCTGGGGAATACGCAAGAGCAGGCGGCGATCACGAGCGTGCTGGCCTTCGGTTACGGCGTTAGCGGGCAGTTTGAGGAAGCAATCGCGGCAGCGGACCAGGCGGTGCACCTCGCCGCCGATCTGGAGCACTGGCCGACCAAGGCTGCGTGTTCATTCTACCGTGGCGTCGTGCTCGGATGGTGGGGGCGGATCGTGGAGGCGGAGCCGGATTTCCAAAACGCGCTGGAAATGTCCTACGCCTGCAACGACCTGTTCCGGGTCTATGTGACGCTCGGCTGGCGCGGTCAGGCCTTGTTGCAATGCAACGAACTCGCGGCAGCCGAAACGGATCTGAATCAATGCCTGAGCTTGGCCCAAGATATCGGAACCGATTTCCATCGGGGCGCATTCCTTGCCTACCGCGCCGCATTGGATCTACGCTATGGACGGGACACCGTAGATCTCGCTGAAGAAGCAGTCGCCCTCAGCGAAGGCCAGCCGTGGGCACAGTCAATCGCGCTGCGCGTGTTGGGCGAGGCGCTTACTCTCAAGGCTCCGGTGAAGGCTAATGATGCATTGCAGAAAGCGATAATGTTGCAACGCAGCAGAGAGGCTTGGTACGATTTGGCCTGGACGAAGTTGGCGCTGGGCCGTCTGCAAATGCTATCGGGAGACGGCGGCGGCGCGGCCGCAGCGCTGAATGAGGCCCGGCAAGCGTTCGCGGCCATGCAGGTTCGCGCAGGCTTGGCGGCGGTTTGCGAAGTAGAGAGAGGCTAGTCATGGGGATTGCGTTGGTACTGGGCGGCGGCGCGCCGAACATGACGATGATGGCGGGGGCGTTGCTTGAATTCGACAGAGCCGGTGTCAAGTTCGATGTGGTTTCGACCGCAGGCGCCGGCATGCTGATCGGGCTGCTCTATGCTGCGCCAAAGGATCTGAGCCGGCAGGAGGCGCTGAGACGGACCAAAGACCTCGGCGTCTCCGATTTGATCTACAAAGTGTTTCCGGTCAACTTCAAGGTCTTTCACAAGCCTGGAGCCCTGGCGGAAATGTATACCCGCGCGGCCCAACTTATGCGGCCGCCGCGGTTGCCGGAATCGGAATTGGAGCGGTTCTGGCTGGACTGGTGGCGGCTCATGGTGGCCGCGGCTTGCCCGACCGATCTGAGTTATTTCAGCAAGGGGCTCTGCCAGCCCGCACCGTGGATCGAGTCGGTGGTTGACTTCGAGAAGCTGCAAAAGTTCGAGGGTGATTTCTATCTCTCCGCCTACTGCATCGAGGATCAGGAACACGTCCTTTTTCAGAAGGACGAGATCGACGCGCATACATTCCGGGCGGCGCTGGCGATGCCGTTCATCTACGAACCGTTCAAGATGAACGGCAAGACGTACCTTGAAGGGGCAGCGCAGGACGCCCTCAACTACAAGGGCCTGATCGAAACGGTGGAGGCGAAGGAGTTCGACATCGACACTATCGTCGTGTTTGACGTTCTGGGAACGCGCAAGGCCGTGCGGGAACCGCGCAACCTTTATGATGCCTGGGTCAAGTCGATTATCGTGCCGCTGGTGGAGATCGCACGCGACGATACCCGGCTTTTCGATCTGGTTCATAACCGCAACCCGGATGGGAGCGAGAAGCGGCGATTGCTAAGGGTTGGCTTCGACGAGTTCATGCCCGAAAGCCAGTGGGACAAGGTTTACGACTGGTCCTATAGCAATCTCTCGACCTTGTTCGATGTGGGGCGTGAGGCCGCCCTTGCCTTCCTCGAGGAGCATCATGAGTTGCTGGAAGGCCGCTCCTCGGGCGGCGAACGCGATGCGGCCTCGAATGTGACGCCGCTGCGGCCCTAGACGCCCTATCCGTTCTTCCGGAAGGGCGAGTAATCCATCAGGATTTCGATATCCTCGTCCACGGCTTCCCGCTCCCTTCGAAGGAAGTCCCCTACGGCGCGGCGGAAGCCCGGATGAGCGATGTAATGGGCGCTGTACGTCGCTTTTGGCAGATAGCCCCGCTGGATCTTGTGCTGGCCTTGCGCCCCTGCCTCGACCCGTTTCAGACCGTGATTGATGGCGTACTCAATCGCCTGATAGTAGCAGGCTTCGAAGTGCAGGTTCTTGAAGCGGGCCAGCGCGCCCCAGTTGCGCCCGTAGAGTGTGTCCGTGCCCTTCAGGTTCAGGGCGCCAGCTACCGGCATGCCGCCATACTCGCAGAACACTAGCACCACCTTTTCCCGCAAGCGTTCCTGGAGCAGATCGAAAAAGCCGCGTTTCAGGTAGTCCCAACCCCATTTCCGGTCGGTCGTGTCCCGGTAGAAACCGTAGAAGGCATCCCAGTGCTCCGGCTTCAGTTCGTCGCCGGAAAGCGCCCGGATCTGTACGCCCGCGTCCACGACCGCTTGGCGCTCCTTGCGGATGTTCTTGCGTTTTCGGCTGGAAAGGGCCGCGAGGAAGTCGTCAAAAGTCTCGTAGCCCTGGTTCTCCCAGTGGAACTGCTGGCCCTGGCGCTGCAGGAAACCATGTTCGGCCAGCGCCTCCCATTGGTCTTTCGGCAGGAAATTCACGTGCACGGAGGAGGCGTCGTGCATTTCGCAAAGCTTGATCAAGCCTGCGGCGAGCGCCGCCATCACCTGCTGCCGGTCGCCTTCCGGATGGATCAAGAGGCGCGGACCGGGCACGGGCGAGAAGGGGACGCCAGCGACCAGTTTTGGGTAATATCGCCCGCCGGCGTTCTCCAGCGCGTGCGCCCACCCATGGTCGAAGATGTACTCGCCCTGGCTGTGGGTCTTCAGGTAAATAGGCACCGCGCCAATAAGACGTCCGGCGTCGTCCTCCAGCGCCAGGTGCTGCGGTCCCCAGCCCTCGCTCTCGACGGCGGATCCGGAGTCTTCCAGAGCAGAGAGAAAAGCGTGGCTGACGAAAGGGTTCTCTGGCCCGGCGCACGCGTCCCACGCCGCCGCATCCACTTCCGAGATCCGGCGCAGAACTTTAAGAGCAATCGGGTTTTCGTCACCATCTGGCATAGGTGATCGGCCTCCAAACCGGGGAGCGCGTGCATCATGTCAGATTTGAACCGCTTGCAAACAATCTAGCGGGTCAGGAAGTCGCGGACCGCCTTGATTTGCGCCTCGTCGACGAGGCCCGGGCAATGGCCCACGCCCGGCACCTCGACCACCTTGGCTTTCGGACCGCTGGTTTTCATGCGCTCGATGGTATCGGACGTGAGCAGCACCGATTCCAGTCCCCAGAGGCAGAGCACCGGACAGGCGATCCGTTCCCACTGGTCCCAGGCGTTGTAGTCGTCCACAGAGCGAACACCACCCAAACCAGGATCGTAATCGAGGCCCCATTCACTGTCGGAGATCTTTCGCAGGGAGTCGCGGCAGAATTTCTCCCAATCCGCTTCCGTGAACGGGCCGAAGGCGGAGCGGTTCTCCCGCACCCAGCGGATGCCTTCCTCCTCGCTCTTGAAACGGGTATCGAGACCGAAAACGCGGGAATTCTGCTTCCGCCCCTCGCTCGGAATAAACGGGCCGATATCGTTCAGCACCAGCTTGCGGATCGGGCTGGTCGGCATGGACGCGATGCGCATGCCGATGACGCCGCCCATCGAGGTGCCGATCCAGTCTACCTGGCGCGCGCCGGTCATGGCGATGACCTCCCCGGCCACGGTTTCATAGAGGGGGTAGTTGTACTGGCTCTTGTCCTCCATCCAGTCGCTCATGCCCCGGCCGGGCATGTCCACCGCGACGACGTGATAGAGGTCGGAGAGCGCCTCGCCGATGGCGTCGAAGTCGCGCGCGTTGCGGGAAATGCCGTGCACGCAAACCAGCACGTTCGGGTTCGACGCCTGCCCGTGTGAGCGGAAACCCACTTGGTAATGCTCGCCGTTCCAGTGGTATTGGAGATGATGCTGCTGCATGGTGGCCGCCTTCTCTTGCATTGGAAGTGCTCCTGGAGATTGTGCGAGCCTCTGCGTCAAATGCAAGACAGGCGGCGCGTTGCGAGGCGCCTGTCACCAGCGGAGGGCCGTTGTTCGGCCAGACAGAATTGCCTAGAACTGCAGAACCAGCCCGTAGACGAACGCCCAGCCGTCTGTATCCTCGCCGGTCTGGTCGTTTTCGCGGTCGGCGTAATAGAGGCTGGCAGCGACACTAACCCCGGGACCAATGATGTAACGCGTGCCGAGTTCCACGCTAAACTGTTCGTCATCGCCGCCCGTGTTGAATTCGCTCCAGCCATAAGCCGCCGCCACCGAATAGGCTTTGAGGCCTTCTCTGTGGACCAGTGAGCCGCCGATAACCGTGCGGTCGAAACCGACCGTACCAGGAACGGTGCTGGTGGCGACGTCATTCTCATGCGTGCCGGAGGCGCCGAGTTCGAAACTGCCGACGTTCAGAAGCGCACCGAATCCGTAGGTGTAGGGCGTTTCGCCGGAAACGAGATTACCGTCGCCAATGCCCTGAAAACCGCCCGAAAGCCGAAGTTGCACTTCCCCGAACGTGTTATCGTAGTTGACGCCAAGCGAGTAGACCTGCTCCTCCGCATTTCGGTGGTTTTTCGTTTCGGTCGGAAAGCTGTCGCTGTCCTGCCGGGCTTCCGGCGAATAGTCGGCGCCGATCTGGAAACCGGCAATGCGCGGGGAAATCCAGCGGATCTTCTGGCTGTCGTTGTCCCGGTTGCGGAAGCCTTGATAGGTGCCCGTCAGGAAGAAATCCGTGCCGACGATCCAGTCCTGCAAGTCACCGCTATTGAGGGTGGCGCCGACACTGTTAAAGCCGTAGTGCATGGCATAGGCGGCGCCATTCTCGGAGCCTAGCAAGATTTCCCCGAACCCACCGCGGGTGAAGAGATAGGCTTCGTCGATCTGATCGCCCCCGGATTCCGCTTCGAGTTGAACGTTAACGCCGAACGTCAGACCATTGTCGGTGGTGGTCGAGCCGGTGAAATGGATTTCGGCATCCGCCTTCGTGTCTACGTCGCTTACGTCGCCGCGAACCGTATCGGTGTCGGAGGAACCGTAACCGAACCACTGCTCCATGAAACCGCCGACTGTCAATTCAATGGGTCTCGCTTCCGCTAGCGCGCCCTGCGATCCCAGGACCCCAGCAGCAACAAGCGCCGTGGTTGCGAGCAGATGGTTTTTCATGTCCGATCCCGTTCAGCGAAGCCATCCTGTGCGTTCGCACCAAGATGACCCTGCAAGCTTCTGACAAAGTGAATGCCGGTACTATCGGGCATCGCCGCCAGCGGTCAACAAAGCGAAGCGGCTTGGGTGTCTTCTTGGCGCCGGTGTGGCAACCATGCAACGGTGCCAAGGCTACAGCCGCCGGACGCGTGTCCGTCCACAGTCAACCAACAGGGTGGTGGCGCTGTTCAAAACACGTTTTCGATCGGATAGACGTAGACTAGGTAGAGGTAGAAAAAGGCTAGGCTGATCGTCAGGACGATGACGCCGAGCACGGGCGACCGGACCTTTATTCCCTTGAAAGACATCTCGACCTCGCCCGCCTCGCCTGCTTCCCGCCCGGCGCGCATGCCGACATGGAACTGCACCGCAGCGAAATAGACGCCCGCCAGCACGAGAGCGACCACCACTGCAAAGGTTACTTTGGTAGAAACACTCTGCCATCCGAAAACCTGCAGCCGATCCTCGTAGCCTTGCACGCGGTAGTCGTAGTAGGCCTGCCATGCTTTCTGATAGGCCGCCTTGGTTTCCTCATTGAACACGACGCCGGGCGGCGGGTCAGCGGGTTGGGAAGCTTCCTTTGCAGGATCCATGCCGGATTCCGCCGCCGGCACCTCGCCGTCGCCTTGCCCGCTCAGCTCCTCGGCAATTTGCCTGAGTTTGGCGGCGGTTTCTTCCTCGGCAGTCATCGCGCCAGAATCCGCGGCCGGATCTTGGGCCAGCGCGCTGGCCGCCGCCAGCAGCAGCCATGCACCCAGGCCAAGCCAAGCCAAGATCGTTGCCAGCCGGAAGCCTCCGGCTGTCATGGTTGCACCAGCAAATCGATTGTGCGCGTCCGCTGGCTGATTTTACCATAGGGGGAAGAGCTGGATTCGCTTTCCAAATAGGCATTGATCGAGGTCTGGTCATTGCCCACGAGAGTCCGCATGATTCTGAGCAACCGTTCGGCCTCGCCATCGGCCCATTCGGCGTGCGTGTTGTTGGGCGGAGCCCCCGGGGGCGTTGGAGCCTGTGCCTCTTGGAACATGAAAACCTGCTTCTGGCCGTTCGGCATGATCACGGTCTTGCTGCCTTTGGCCAAGCGTACGATCTTGCCATCGGGATAGCGCAATTCGACGGTCCCATCCGGCAGGATACGGCGTTCGGCCTGGCTATCGCCCTGCGGGCTATCCGCCGCTCCGCTGCCTGGTGCGGGCTGGACCTGCAGGTTGCCTCCCGGCCGTACGGGGCGGACCTGCCCGACAATGCGCATCTTCGGTGGAAGTGCGGCCCGTGCCTTTGCCCATGTCTTGGCGAAGGCGACGTTTTTGGTCGCGAATGCTCCGCTGCCACCCTGATAGAGCTGAACGCGTATTCCATTCGTGGTGAACAGATCGGGTGCGCCCTGGCTGGTGGATAGCTGAACGCGGGTACGGCCCTTGCCGCGCGAAACTTCACCCGGGCGGTAGCCGTAATGGCGCACCACGTCGCCGTCTTTCGTCATGCGCGCGGAGGCAAAGGCGCGCTTACCCTGCCGGCCGTCATACGAGTAGTGAACCTCAAGAACGACCGAGTCGGTTGTTTCCGACACAATCAACACGTTTCCGATGCTGCTTTCCGCCGTGGCCGTCCGCACGTTCAACGCCGTCAGAACCAAGATAAGGGCCAAGATAGGCAGTAGAGCCGAAGAATTCCTGTGCATGGCGATACTCCTTGCCTCAAGTAATATGCCCTGGAAGGTTTTGATCCTAATGGATATTGGCCGGTCTTGCGAATCCAGTGAGGCGAATTTGCGCGGGATTTGGTTTATTTTCTGGGACCGATCTCAGACGAAGCCTCGGTGTGACGGCCAACGTGGAACACGGATCGGCACGGCCGCTTTTGCGGGAATAGCGCCGAACGCAGGTTTTGGGGCTAGCAGCAGGGTCACGACGAGAGAACCGCCGCCGCACGTCAGCCACAGCCATTGCCAGGCACTGGCGCTCGAGATGCCGCCGGTCATTTCCAATACGAAGCCACACGTCACCGCCCCCAACATGCCGGAACCGAAGCCGAACAGGGTGTAGATGGCCAGCGTCGCGCCGCGATGGTCCGGTTCCGCCGCATCCACGATCGCGCTTCCCAGTGCTCCCTGGTCGGCAAACCCGATAATTCCGTAAATCGCCGACAGTGCCAGAACGACGTAAAAATCGACGCTCGCATAGGCGGCGAGGAGAATGGAAGCGCACAACGAGCTAATGCCGACCAGTCGGAGGACGCGGTTAAGAGCAAAGGAAACGCTCCAATTCCCCACGAGGATGCTGGCGGGCATCCCGGCGATAACGATTACCGCGGCGAACACTGTCAAATGCCCGCTCGAAATCCCGTTGCCCCCCGTTGCGGCAGAGAAAAGCAGGAACGTCACGACCCAGGCACGAAAGCCAAACGTCTCCCAGACATGACCCGCATAGCTTAGGACGTAGCGCATTGCGGTCCGGTTCCGGAGCACGTGGCCGAACGTATACGGGTTGCGCGCCAGGAGATGCGGGAAGACCCGCGATCTTCTTTTCGGGACGGAAGCCGCCACCAGAGCCATGCCGGCCAAGCCTGCCATGCCGGTGATCTCGAACAGGAATTGCCAGCCCGGAATGGCCGGCAGCACGGAAGGAAGGAGCAGCGAAAGCCCGCTGCCCAGCGGCACCATCGACGAATAGAGGGCGGTTGCCTTGCTGCGTTCTCTGCCTTCCAGGCTGTCCGCAATCACTTTCAGGCCAGGCATGTAGACGCCCGCCTGCGCGACGCCCACAAGGCTTCTGAACGCCAAGCCGGACCAGAAGCCGTCCGCCAGCCAAGCAAAGCCGAAGCCACCGACCGCGCCGCAGAACAACGAGGCGATGATGACCTTTTTAGGGTCGATCCGGTCGGTAAGAGGCAATAGCAGAACGGCGGCAACGGCGTAAACGCCCATGTGCCAGCTTGCCAACCAGCCCGCCTCGCTCTCGCTCAATCCCCATTTCGCAAGCAAGTCGGGAAGGATCGCCGCTACCGTTAGATAGCCGGTCATGTTGAGGACCAGCGCGATGCTGATGGCGGCTAACGCGATCCGGTTCATCCGCGTTCTCCCTGGCCGGCTCTCACCGGCCCAGTAACGTTTCTGGAGGAGCATAAGAGGATTAAGCCGGGACTATGGGTGACAAACGTCACCTCTCGGGCAAACGGACCGGCGAAAATCGCGTGACCAACGCGGGCGGCTTTTCTACCCTGCAGGCCAATATCGTTTTCGATCCTTAATCCTGCAGGAACCGCTCATGCCGCAAGGACCACTCTCCGGCATTACCATTATTGACCTGACCCGCGTGCTCGCGGGCCCGTATGCCACGATGCTGTGCGCCGAACTGGGCGCTCGCGTGATCAAGGTCGAAACCCCCGGCACCGGCGACGACGCGCGCCACTACGGCCCGTTCAAGGGTGAGAAATCCGCCTATTTCATCAGCGTCAATCGCGGCAAGGAAAGCATCGCCCTGAACCTGAAGGACGAGGGCGACCGCAAGATTTTCGAAAGCATGCTGGCCAAGGCCGACGTGGTGGCGGAAAACTTCCGCCCCGGCACCATGGAGAAGCTCGGCTATGGCTGGGAAGACCTGCATGCCAAGTTCCCGCACCTCATCTACGCGGCCTGTTCCGGCTTCGGCCATACCGGCCCGCATGCCACACGCCCGGCCTACGACATGGTGGTGCAGGCCATGGGCGGCATTATGAGCATTACCGGCCAAGAGGGCGGGGAGCCGACGCGCGTCGGCATGTCGATCGGCGACATCGGTGCGGGCCTGTTCACCACCATCGGCATCGTCAGCGCGGTTTACGACCGCGAAAAGACCGGCGAGGCACGCAAGGTCGATATTTCCATGCTCGACTGTCAGATGTCGTTAGTCGAGAACGCGATCGCCCGTTACTCCGCAACAGGGGAAATCCCGGGGCCGCTCGGTGGCCGGCACCCGTCGATCACGCCCTTTCAGGTCTTCAAGACCAAGGACAGCCACATGATCGTCGCGGCCGGCAACAACACCATGTTCGCTCGGTTCTGCGATATCATCAATCGTGACGATATCAAGGACGACCCGCGCTATACCACAAATGGCAGCCGCACTGAGCATCATGAGGAACTGGCCGAGGAAATCGAGGGCGTACTCAGGTCCCGCACGACGGCGGAATGGCTCTCGGAACTGGACGAGGCGGGCATTCCGGCCTCGAAGATCAACAACGTCGCTGATGTGATGGCGCATCCGCAGGTGGAACCCCGCCAGATGCTGGTGACGGTGGACGACCCGACCTTTGGCGAAATGAAAGTGGCGGGCAACCCGATCAAGCTCTCGGGTTTCGAGGAGGACGGCCACCGCAAGACCGCGCCGGAAATCGACGGCGACCGCGAGCGGATCATCAAGGAGTTCATGGGATAGGGACGGACCGATGCCGTACAGCACCTTCGGCTTCAGCCAGGAGCAGGTGATGATGCGGGACTCGGTGCTGGGCACGCTCAACCGCGTGCTGCCCGAGACCCGGATTCTTGAGCTGGAGGCAGCGAGCGACTACCCGTTCGAGGCGATGGCGGCGCTGGCGGAGGCGGGTTGGCTCGGTCTGCCGATCGCGGAGCAGTTCGGCGGTGCGGGGGCGGGCTACAAGGACCTCGCCGTCTTCATCGAGGCGCTGGGCTATCACCACGCCGGCATCACCTCGGCCTACATGACCACCGTCATCTACGGCGGCATGCACCTGCAGTATCACGGCTCCGACTGGATGCAGCGGGAATTACTGCCGAGGCTGATCGAGGGCAATCTCCGGATGGCCATCGGCTATTCAGAACCTTCCGGCGGTTCGGATGCGGCAGCGATCCTGACCCGCGCAAAGCGGGATGGCGGCGACTATGTGATCAATGGCCAAAAGGTCTACATCACCAACGCCCATGTGGCGGACTACCTTGTCATCACCGCCAAGACCGATCCTGAGGCCGGGCATAGGGGGCTCTCTCTCTTCCTGTTGGATACCAAGCTGCCAGGGGTCACCATCCGCAATCTGGACCCGATGGGCCGCCGTACCAGCTTGCCGAACGAAGTGTTCCTGGACGACGTCCGCGTGCCCGCCGACCATCTAATTGGGGAGGAGAACAAGGGCTGGCCGCTCCTGATGCGCGGCCTGAACCTGGAGCGCACCCTGCTGGCCGCGGCGAGTGCCGGGCAGATGATCAAGATCGTGGAGATCGCCAAGGACTGGGCAACGGAACGGGTCGCCTTTGGCCGCAAGATCACCGAGTTCCAGGCCATCGCTCATAAGTTCGCCGACATGCAGATGATGACGGAGACGGCGCGGCTGCACACCTTCCGCGTCGCGGAGATGCTGGATGCGGGGGAAAATCCGGTGATGGAAACAGCCATCGCCAAGACGGTCGCGACCGAGCACAACATGACCGTTGCCGACATGGGCGTGCAGATCATGGGTGGCGCGGGCTACATGGAAGGGCGTATGTCCCAGCTTTACCGCGATGCGCGCGTCGGCCCGATCGGCGGCGGCTCGTCGGAGATCATGCGCACCGTCATTGCCAAGCGCATGGGCGTGATTTGAGCCCGGCTCCCGGCAAAGAGCCGGACGACCCCCGCACGCGCCGCGAGGCTGATATCCGCCTGCGCCTGCTGTTCGGCGGCGATGCCCGG
>CAYYSC010000035.1:0-14023 GCA_964474065.1 uncultured Rhodospirillales bacterium
GTCGGTATCTTCACCGGCGTGCTGGCGAAGGAGGCGGTCGTCGGCACGCTCGACGCGCTCTACACCACGCTCGGAGAGGAGGACGAGGCGAAGCTGCTTAGCCAGACCAATCCGAAGCCACTGAGCTGGCGCGCCGACAAGACCGCGGAGGAGTTTGACGGAACCGCTGCCGACGGCGGAGAACCGGCCTTCGATCTCCTTGGCACCCTCGGCGAGGGCCTTGCCACGATCCCTGTCAATCTGGGCGATGCCGTGGCTTCGTGGCTGGACCCGCTCGGGCTCAATATCGGCAACGTCACGGATTACGCCACGGCGGCCGAGGCGCAGGGAGTCCAGGTTGGAACATTCGGAGCCATGCAGGACCGCTTCGGCAGTCATGCAGCCGCTTTCGCCTATCTGCTGTTCGTGCTGCTGTATGTGCCCTGCATTGCTGCCGTGGCTGCTATCCGCCGGGAATCCACGCTGCGCTGGACCCTGTTCGTCGCTGGGTGGACCACCGGGCTGGCCTATGCCGTCGCCACCGTGTTCTATCAGGCAGCGACGTTCGTCCATCATCCGGCCTCGTCCGCAGCCTGGATTGCCGGCATGCTCGCCGCCTTCCTCGCCTCGGTCGCCCTGATGCGTCATGTTGGACGAAGGGAAGGCGCGCCGGCACAGATTGCAGGGGCGCAGCGCGCCTGACGGTGCTGTGGTCGGGGAGTTGCTTCGTATGATCCTTTCCGAAGTTCGCGATCACCTGAGGACCCACCGGCGTGCGGCGCTGTCGGACATGGCCGCACGGTTCCGAACCGATCCCGATGCCCTTCGGGGCATGCTGGAGCGGTGGATCGCCAAGGGCCAGGTGCAGAAGTTGCCGGGCGGTACGCCTTGCGGCGGGTGCTCTCACTGCGATCCCAACACAGTGGAGATTTACGCGTGGATTGGTGAGGACCGGCATGGCTAAGCCGCTGCTAGTGATCGGCATCCACAAGTCCACAAGGACGAACTCGCCTAGGGCGAAGGACGAACTCGCCTAGGGCGAAGGACGAACTCGCCCTCGGCGACGGCGTGGCGGCGAACCTCGGTGCAAAGGTTGACTATTGCGCATCGAGCAGCGCCTGGTGAGCCTGACGCCATCGCCCGATCGGCTTTTCCGCTACTGTATGCGCAGCGTCTCCTCGCCCCCCGGTTCCCCAGATGGAATGACGACCAGGGGGCGTCTGCAACTGCAGGGCTAGGCGGTTCCTAACAGCGCCTTGCGGAAGACGCTCTTGGTATAATGGGCGTCCAGGGAGCGTTTGATGGTCGGGGGCGGCCCATCGTTGACTTTCAGGTGAACAAAGAAGGTCGCGTTGCCGCCCTTCACCATTGCCGCTGCATCATCGATCTGGCCTTCCTCGGCGACGGTACGGATCTGTTTGATACCGGCGCCCGACGCCATCTGCGCCAGGTCGGTGACATGGCCCGTATGGCTGACTTGATTGCCAGTCTCACCGTAATGGCCGTTGTCTACACAGATAATGCCCAGGTTGGAGGGGTTCATCACCGCCACGGTGGCGAGCGCGCCGACGTTCATCAGCAATTCACCGTCGCCGGTAACCACCAGCACGCGCTTGTCGGGCCGTGCCAGTGCCAGGCCGAGTCCCATGGGCACCGCGCCGCCCATGGCGCCTGCCATGGTGTAGTAGTTCGTGCCCTCTGCACCGCAGAGAGCGGCTACGTCGCGGGCGGTGCCCGCCAAGCCGGTGACAATCAAGTAGTCTTCCGGATCCTGGACCAGCCGCGGCATGACCTCTTTCCGGTCGAGAATGAAATCGGACATGGTTCTTGCCCCTTCCTTAAAATTTCTTTGCGCCGAGCAACTTCTGCGTCAGCAGAACGGCAACCGCTTCGTGGCTTTGAAAAGCCATTGTCAGGGCTGCCTCTACGGTCGGGACCACTTCATCCGGATGCTCTGCACGCAGACAGACCACATCGCAGGCTTCCAGCACCGGTTGCACCGATTTGCCCATCGGCATCTGCCAAGGATTCCCTTCTCCGAAGTCGCCGCGCATGGAGAGAAGGGTCAGGAACGGGAATTTGCCCAGCCGCGGCAGCGACAGCATATTAATGCAGTTGCCGGCGCCGGAGGACTGCATCAACAGCACGTGCTTCTGGCCGCCAAGGTCGGCGCCTGCGGCCATGGCGACCCCTTCCTCTTCCGTGGTCAAAGGTACGGAATGAACGTCCGGGTCCGCCAGGGACAGGTTGATCAGCACCTTGTGCCCGGCGTCCGGCACGTAGGAGAATTGGGTGACACCAGCGTCCTTCAGCAGCTTATACAGCTCGTAGGGCCAAGTCGGGTCGCCGGCCGGCGGCGCGGGAACTTCGAAGGGCATCCTTGCCTCTCATTGTCTGGAAAGGGCGTTTTCAGTGACCGCGATAAAAGCGTGCGTTGGCTCCTCTAGCAAGGGTGAAAGAAACCGCCCCGGCGTCACGCATCCGAAAGCGGTCATACCAGCGGCGAGTGTTACCGGCTGCCGTGAGCCCAGCCCGCCTCCCGGTGGGCCTGATCAACCGCTTGGTGCTATCGGTCGGTCCCCTCGGCGCAGGCGGCATCGAGAATGGCCTCACAGGTCTCGAAGACGCGGTCCGAGAGCCTGTTCTGCAAGTTGACCCACCACCAGGGCCCGAAGCCAGCGAGGGATGGTCTTGCGAAGCTGCAACGATGATCCCAAGGCGAAAGTCCTTCGCACGGGATGGACCGTGATTATCTCCGCCAGATAACCCCGGAAAACTGCGCTGAGCGTACTATTTCTGCTGCTCGCTCCGCGCTTCCACGTAGGTGGCCAGAGCGCCCAGCATGAGTAGGGCGCTGGCATAGAAGATCCAACTCGGGTCGCCATTGTCCATAATCCAGCCGTAGATCAGCGGCGTCACGGCGTTCCCCAGCGACAGGCCGGAGGACGTGAAGCCGTAGAGCGTGCCCATCTGTCCCTTGGGCGCAAGCGCCCGAACCAGCAGATCCCGCACCGGCAGCAACGTCCCGTTTAGCGCGCCCGCGGTGACCAGGACGACACCCAGCAAAATGGCGGGCATGGATACCGCGCCGATCAGGGCGGTCAGGCCGGCGATGGTTAGGATGCTGAACGTGAAAATCGTCTGCGGCTTGCCGAAACGGTCCGCCGCCCAGCCGCCGGCCAGGTTGCCGAAGGAGGCGCCGATCAGGTAACCCGTCAGTGCGCCCGCAATCCACTCCGCCGGAATGTCGGTTAGCGCCGTCATGGCTGGCAGCGTGAAATTCCGGATGCCGCCAAAGGCCATCGCATGCACGATCTGAAAAGCCAGCAGCAACAGCGCCGCCCGGCTCAGCAGAAGCTTCCAGTTGCTCTGCGGCTCGGCCGGTGGGTTTTTTGCCGTCTCGAGTTGTTTTTTCTGCGGGCGCGGGCGGTCCGCGTCGGTTTCCAGGTGGCCGGCCTGCAGCAGCAGCACGACCGAGGTCGCAAGCCCCATGCATCCCGCCACGATGAAGGCGGTATCCAGCCCGAACCCGGCAGCAAGCGGTACCATCACCACCGGCGCCGCCGCCCAGCCCAGATTGCCCGAGATGGCATGGATACTGAAGGCCCGGCCCACACGCTTCTCGTCCACTTTGGACGCGAGAATGGAGAAGTCCGCAGGGTGATAGATTGCATTGGCCGTGCCGCCGATGACCGCCAGCACCAGCATGGCTTCGTAGGTCCCGACCAGACCGTAACCCAGCACGGAACCGCTCAGAAGAGCGGTGCCGAAGATCAGTGGCCAGCGCGCGCCGATTTTATCCACCATGATGCCGAGCGGGGTCTGGGCGACACCGCTCATCACGCTGAATACGGTCACTAACAGGCCGAGTTCCACATAAGACCGTCCGCTCTGCGCCGCCATGAAAACGAACAGGGAGGGCAGGACCAACTGATAAAAATGGCTGAAAAAGTGTGCCGAAGTCACCAACCCGATGACACGGGCATCATCGCGGAGGGAGCCGGCGGCGGGAGCGGGAGCGGTCACGGGTCGATTGCTTTCCTCTTCATCGGCCGATAAAGCGCGGCTGTCGCTTTTCCAGAAAGGCGCGGACACCTTCCGCCCGGTCCTCGGATTCGGCGGCCCGGTCCTGGCTCCAGGCCTCCCAAAGAGCGGCGTCGTAAGGCTCGCGGTTCCAGCCCTTCAGCACAGCCTGCTTCGCCATGGCCATATGCAGGGTCGGACCTTTGGCGAGGCGCTCCGCCAGCGTCAGGGCTTCGTCCATCAAAGTTCCCGCGGGCACGATCCGGTTGATGATGCCCGCGGCGCGGGCTTCCTCGAGCGGGATGTCATCCGCCAGGTACAGCCACTCCATGGCGCGGGCATAACCGGCCATCTTCGGCAGCGTCCAGGTAATCAGGTCGTCGGGGTGGATGGCCCGTTTCAGCCATACAGGGATCAGCCGCGCCTCTTCCGCGCAGAGGCGGATATCGCAGAGCAGTGCCAAACCCAGTCCGCCGCCTGCAGCCACACCGTTGATAGCGCAGATGGTCGGCTTCGGCATCTCCAGCAATTCGACGCACCAGGCGAAGCGGGGCTCGCCCGGCCCGGTGGGCCAGGGCCGTTTGTCCTCTGCCGCCAGGTCGGCCCCTGCGCAGAAGCCGCGACCTGCGCCGGTCAGCACCAGGCAACGCGCATCTGCATCAACCGCAACCTGCTGGATCACGGACCGGATTTCCTGACGCATGACGCCATCGAACGCGTTTAACCGCTCGGGCCGGTTTAGAGTTACCGCGACAACCCCGTGATCCCTCGTCTCGACGGCGAGGGTCTGGTATCCTTTATATTCAGCCAACGGCAGCTCCTGAAGGCCGGTCTAGAACGGCTCGTCGCCCGCAATGGTGATGCGGTGCATGCGACGGCGCTCGTTATAATCCGGCACCGCGTAGTGCTGGACGCAACGATTGTCCCACAACGTGAGTGTTCCGGGACGCCAGCGCACACGGCAGGTAAATTCCGGCCGGACGGCGAAATCGCGCAGGTACCTGACGATGGGCGCCGCCTCGGCCTCCGTGAAGCCTTCCAGGGATTTCACGTGGCTGCCGACATAGAGCGCCGTCCGCCCCGTTTCCGGGTGGGTGCGCAACAGGGGGTGAGCGCTTTCCGTCTGCAGGTCGCCAGGGTCCCGCACCTTGGCCGCCATCGCCGGGTTGGAGGCATAGCGCGAGGCCCGGCCGGCCTGCTGGCCGCCGACGCACCAGGTATTTACGCCCTTCAGCGCCTCTTTCATCCCATCGGAAAGCGCGTCGTAGGCGGCGTACATGTTGGCGAACATGGTATCACCGCCGGCGCTGGGCGTCTCCTTCGCATAGAGCATGGTGGCCATGGCCGGCTTCGGATTGAACATCTGGTCGGTGTGCCAGGCGGCGCCGAAGGTGTAGGTGTCCGTCGGTTCCTTCACGATTTCCAGAATATCCGGGTAGTCGTCCATGCCTTGCATGTAGGGGTGATGGTGGATTTCGCCGAACCGGCGCGCAAAGGCGATCTGCTGCTCCGGCGTGATGTCCTGATCGCGAAAAACCACCACCTGCTGCTCCAGCCAGGCGGCCTTGATTTCGGCGAACACTTCATCCTTCAGGTTGGCGAGGTCGACGCCTGCGATCTCGGCTCCCATGGTGCCGGCGAAGGGCTGGACGGTGATGTGCTGGTAGGTAGTCGTGTTGTCTAAGGGCATGGCTCGTTTCCTCCATCGTCATGCTGCCGCGGCTTCTTCCTGTTCGATGGTGGGCTGATCGCCGCCGACCGTGGTGCGTCGGACGTCCCGCACTTCTTCCGTGTCACGGAAGGGGCGGGCGCGGTGCATGGTCTGGCGGTTGTCCCATTGCACCAAGTCGTACTGTTTCCAGACGTGGGCGTAGACGAACTCGCGCTGGGTCGCGTGCTCGGTCAGGTCGCGCAGCAGCGCCCGCGCCTCCGGCACCGGCCAACCAACGATGCCGCCGGCATGGGCCGAGAGATAGAGCGATTTCCGCCCCGTCACCGGGTGCGTGCGCACCAGCCGCTGGCGCACGGGCTTGAAGTTCTTTTTCTCATCCGCGGACACTTCGTCGAAGCCCAGCAGGCCGCGGGAGAACAGCAGGGAGTGCTCGCACACCAAATCCTCGATCCGATCCTTCATTCGTTGATCGAGCGCGTCGTAGGCGGCGCGCATGTCGGCGAATTCGGTGTTGCCGCCTTCGCTCGGGATATGCCGGCCGGAGAGCAGCGAATATTTCGCGGGAATCACCCGGAACGAGCTGTCCGAGTGCCAGAGTTGGTTGCCCAGGTTGAACATCCGCTGCCGGTCGTCGCGGGCGTAAGGCTTGTTTTCCTTGTTCAAATTGGACACGTCGGCCAGTTCTGCGCGCAGGCGACGGTCTTTTGTCTTGGTGATGTTCGACTTGTTGTCCGGCAATTCCAGCTTGCCGAAATTCTGACTGAACGCGATCTGCTGTTCGTCGTTGATGTCCTGGCCGCGATAGACCAGCACGGCGTAGCGGTCCATGCCGGCTTCCAGCGCGGCAACTTGCTCCGGGGTCAGCGGCCGGGTCAGGTCGATGCCGGACACTTCGCCGGCGAAGACCGGATGCAGCGGGCGAATTTCGAGCGCCATAACATTTCTCCATTGGACTTTGGATGGAATGCTAACGCACTTCCGCCACTGGGAGAATAGTGAGATCGATACGGGTGTTCCTTCCTAGGCTTGCGTCTCAAGTGGTCGGACTTATTCCGCCCAGTTCGGCTTGCGTTTATCGATGAAGCTGGCCACGCCTTCGCGCCCTTCCTCGCTCAGCATGCAGCGGGCGAAGGCATAGCCGCCGGCATTGCGGGCTTCCCCGGGGCTCATGCCCGGCAAGCTCATGAGCAGCGCCTTGGTTTCGGCATTGGCCTGGGGGCTGCAATTGCGGACGCCGCGGCGCAGTTCCAGTTCGGTGGCCCCCAGTGCGGTTTCGGTTGCCACCACATAATCCGCCAGCCCGAGACGCTCCGCTTCTCGCCCCCGGAAGCGGCCGCCGGTCAGCATCAGGCGCCGGGCGGCGGGCAGGCCGATCCGGGCGATGACGAACGGCGCGATCTGGGCGGGCACAATGCCGATCTGCGTTTCGGTCATCGAAAACTGCGCATCCTCCGTCGCCACCATGATATCCGCGCAGCAGGCGAGCCCCATGCCGCCCGCGATCGCGGCTCCCTGCACCAGCACGACGACTACTTGGGGCAAGGTGTTGATGGCGTGGAACAACTCGCCGGTGGCTTCATTGGCGGCGGCAACATCGTCCAGGTTCAGTTCGCCCCCTTGGAAAATGCTCTGGAAGCCTTTGATGTCGCCGCCGGCACAGAACACCTTGCCCTTGCCGCGGAGAGTGACGCCGCGCAGGGACCGGTCCTCCCGGATCGCGGCTGCAATGCCGGACAACTCTGCCGAAACCTCGCGGCTGAGGGCGTTCCGCGCCTCGGGCCGGTTGAACCAGACGGTCAGCCAATCGCCGTCGCGTTCAAGGACGAAATGCTCAGAATCGGGCAGGGAAGACATGGGGGAATTCCTGTGCTGGCGGGTAAACGGTCGAGCGTTGACTTGCCCGGCCATAGTAGAGACGTCAGACTGCCTGCCAAGAACGGCATGGCCGTCCAATCGAAAGAAGGAAACGAGGAAATGTCCAGCACTCCCGATCTCGTCATCCGCGGCGGCACGATAGCGGACGGTTCCGGCGGCGCGCTCTATGAGGCCGACTTGGCGGTTAGCGGCGGCAAGATCAGCGCGATCGGCCAGAATCTGCCGAAGGGCGAGGAAGAGATCGACGCCAAAGGCAAGCTCGTCACTCCGGGTTTTGTCGACGTGCACACCCATTACGACGCGCAGGTGACTTGGTCGAACCGGATCAGCCCCAGCTCCTGGAACGGCGTTACCACGGTCATGGTTGGAAACTGCGGCGTCGGCTTCGCCCCCTGCAAGCCGCACCAGCGCGACGAACTCGTCGAACTGATGGAGGGCGTGGAGGACATTCCGGAGGTGGTGCTGACGGAGGGGCTGCCCTGGAACTGGGAGACTTTCGGCGAATACCTCGATTCACTCGACGGCAAGCGGTTCGACCTGGACGTCGTCACGCAGGTGCCGCATGCCGCCCTTCGTGTCTATGTCATGGGCGAGCGCGGTGTCGCCCGGGAGGACGCGACCGCCGAGGACCGAGCGGCCATGGCCCGGCTCGCGGCGGAGGGCATCCGGGCCGGCGCGCTCGGCTTTTCCACCAGCCGCACGATCAACCATCGCACGGTCGCAGGAGCCTACACCCCTACCCTGGGCGCAGCGGAACAGGAACTGGTCGAGATCGCCCGCGCGGTTGGCGAGACCGGCAGCGGCTGGCTGCAGGTGATCTCCGACTTCGACGAACCGGAAGAAGAAATGGCGATGCTACGCCGGATGGCCCGGGCCAGCGGCCGGCCGATGACCATGACCGTGCTGGAACTCGACAAGCGGCCCGATGTTTGGCGCCGGACCATGGCCGGCATTGCCGAAGCCAACGCCGCCGGCGAACGCATCACCGGCCAGGTGCTGACGCGGCCGATCGGGCTGATGCTGGGCTTCGAAATCTCCCTCAATCCTTTCATGCTCTGCGATAGCTGGAAGCAGATCGAGCACCTCTCTCACCCAGAGAAGATTGCGGCTCTGCGCGACCCGGCCTTCAAGGAAAGGCTGTTGACGGAATTTCCCGAGAACCACCCGCAGGCCTTCCGCGTCGCCAATTTTGCGCAGATGTTCCCGCTCGGCGACCCGCCGAACTACGAGCCCGACCCGGCCACCTCGATCGCTGCCGAAGCGGCGCGCCAGGGCCGCAAGCCGCATGAACTGGCCTTCGACCTGCTGATGGAGAAGGAGGGCAAGGCGATCCTGTTCTCCGCCCGCGCCAACTACGCCCAGGGTAATCTGGAGTCCGTGCGCGAGATGATGAGCCATCCGAACACGCTGGTTGGTCTCGGCGACGGCGGTGCACACGTGGGCGTGCTGACCGACGCGAGCGCCATGACCTATCTGCTGACGCACTGGACACGCGACCGCACGCGGGGGGAGAAGTTGCCGGTGGAGTGGGCGGTGAAGCGGCTTTCCCGCGATAACGCCCATGCCATCGGGCTCTCCGACCGCGGCGAACTTTCAGTCGGCAAGAAGGCGGACATCAACGTGATCGACTATGACAGTCTCGCGATCTGCCCGCCGGAGGTACTTTACGACCTTCCCGCTGGCGGGAAGCGCATGGTCCAGCGCATCCAAGGCTATGACGCCACCATCGTTTCCGGCCAAGCCGTCTACCGCAACGGCGAGGCGACGGACGCACTGCCCGGCAGGCTGGTGCGCGGAGCGTCTCGATAGCGCCGATCGCCTGAACGGGGATTGTTGTTTGTTCCTGGCGGATCCCGTCCGGCGGATCCTGCCGGGCGCGCCTGACTGCGCTTGCGCCGCACCAATGGAGGGAGGCGCGGCGCCCCGGTTTGATGCATGCCTGCGCAAACATTGCAACCATAGTTAATACATTTGCGCTAAGCGGGCAAAGTCAGGACTATTGATTCGATACTATTATAAATCAAAATCGCCATTTAGCATCACATAATATCATTATCTAGGCCGAGGCAAGGTAAAATCGATAAAATTCGATGCTTTCAGTACGCAAAAGTAAGGTCAATCTGCCTATTTAATTCTTTGTTGGCAGGAATGGTTGCTGTGTGGATTGACCGAATATATGAAATTTTCTACGGTTTCCAGACAATCATAACTTGCGGCTATTCCAAGAGGCGGGCTGTATCCGCCCTGGGGGAAACGCCTAAGGAGAGCGTGGATGCGAACTTGGAACCCGGTAGGAGAAAAGCGGCCTGAATCCCTTTCTGCGGTCAGCGTTTCCGCGCGGAACGGCACGGTCGACTATGCGCGGTTTCTGGGAGCGTTGGGCATTGTCTGGTTTCACTCGCACGCGCCGTTTGCTTGGCTGGGCTACGCTGCGCTGCGCTTCCGATGTTCACCGCATTCGTTTTCTTTTACGCGCTTAGTGGCGCCGGAAAGCGAAGCTTTGTCGAGGACGTGAAGCACCGGGCGCAGCGGCTGCTCCTGCCGTGGCTGGCCTGGTGCGCCGTGTACTTTGCGGCGAAAGTTGCGGATGCCATGTTGAGGGGCGCACCGCTTGCCAGCGAATTCGAATACTGGATGCTGGTGGTGGGCCCCAAGATCCACTTGTGGTTCCTCCCCTTCGTTTTCGTCGCCGGCTTGGCGTTCACGCACGTTATCGTGCGTGTCGGTAACGACGCGCTGGTCAATACGGCATGCCTCGTGCTGTTTCCGGTTGTTCAGATGGCGTGCTTCTATCTGCTGACGGAAGGTCTGCTGGAGCGGCCGTTCTCCCAGTGGGTGTTCGTCCTGCCCGCGTGCTTTCTCGGCGTGTTGCTGCACTTTGCCCGGGGCGACTGGGATAAGCAGTTGCTGATCTGCGGCGTGACGGTGGGAACCTATCTCGTCGCGGAGGCAACCGGCTGGAATCACGGTGCGGAACAGCTCTTGATTGCCAGCGGCGCGTGCGTGCTTGCGCTAATTATCCACCTGCCGGCCAATGGCCTGTCGAAAACGCTGGCCGGCATTTCGCTGGGCATCTACCTCATTCATCCGCTCCTGGATGCGATGCTGCGCCGGGTGCTCCCGGTCGGTCCGGGCGAGGTGGCGTTTGCAATCGCCGTCATCGTGGCGTCGCTGCTGGCCATTCTGATGATGCAGAGGCTGCCGCTGTTCCGCCGGATGGTGTAGTCCGAACGCTGGTCACCCCTGGGTGCAAGAACAGCCTACCTGACCAGCGCCACTGGGGCGGAGACCGGAGCGACCGGTTCAATCCGCCTCCAGCTCGGTGTCCCAATACAGATAGTCGCCCCAGCTCTCATGCAAAAAATTGGGCGGGAAAGCCCGCCCATAATCCTGCAATTGAAAGACCGTCGGCTCCGCGGGCGCGCTTTTCGGCCTCATGCCGGCGACCGACGGCATTTTGTTGCCCTTGGCCAAATTGCAGGACGAGCATGAGGTGACCACATTCTCCCAGGTCGTGCGTCCGCCGCGGGAGCGGGGGATGACGTGGTCGAAAGTCAGGTCGTGTGGGTGGAACCGCGCGTCACAGTACTGGCAGACGAACTTGTCCCGCAGAAAAACATTGAAACGGGTGAAGGCGGCGCGGCGGGCCGGCGGCACGTATTCCTTCAGCGCGATGACGGAAGGCAAGGCCATCTCGAAATTGGGCGAACGCACGGAAACGTCGTATTCCGCGAGCACATTCACCCGGTCCAGAAAGACCGCTTTGATCGTCTCCCGCCATGGCCATAGCGACAGCGGGAAATAGCTAAGCGGCCTGAAGTCCGCATTAAGCACCAGAGCCGAACATTGCTCCAAAGCCACGCTCACGGCTTGAACGCTCCTTGGGTTCGGGCGGTTGGGCGACCCTGTTCAGCATGCGCGGGGATGCACGCCATGTTTTGCCGCCGCGCAACCGCCCCTGGCAGTTGCTACATAATGGGTCATAACGAGCCCACATGACAAGAATAAGTCATTTGGCGCCTCCTGCCATCCCTGCAGCCAACTGTCCTTGCCGAGCAAATCATGACCAGCGCCGATCCCCATCAGGAACGTGCCGGCGCGCGCTCCGACTTCGCGACGATCCGCACGCTTCTTCCCCATTTGTGGCCGGAAGGGGATTGGGACGTGCGCGTCCGGGTGGTGGCCGCCGTGGTATGCATGCTGGCGGCGAAGATCGCCGTGGTCTACGTCCCGATTCTCTATAAGGAAGCTGTCGATTCCTTGCCTTCTTTGGCGGAGGCCGGAGCTGCGGCAAGCCTTCCCGTCGGTCTGATCCTGGCCTATGGCGGCGCCCGCGTCGCTTCCCTGGCATTCGGCGAACTGCGGGATGCCATTTTCATTTCGGTGGCCCAGCGCGCCATTCGGCAGATCGGGCTCACCACGTTCCGGCATCTGCATGCACTGTCCCTGCGTTTCCACCTGGAACGGCAAACCGGCGGGCTTTCCCGGGCGATCGAGCGCGGGGTGAAGGCGATTGAGATCCTGCTGCGCTTCGCGCTGTTCAATGTGCTGCCGACGATTTTCGAGATCGTGATGGTGTTCGCGCTGCTATGGGGATTGCTGAGCTTCTGGTTCGCGCTGGTCACGCTGGTAACGGTGGTGACCTATATCGCCTATACCCTGATGGTCACGCAGTGGCGCATCCATCACCGCCGCCGGATGAACGATGCCGACCAGCGTGCCAATACCCGGGCCATCGACAGCCTTCTGAACTACGAGACGGTCAAATACTTCGGTAACGAGGCGCACGAGGCCGAGCGCTACGACCGTTCGTTGGAGCGGTACGAGAGCGCCGCCGTTCTCAACGGCCGTTCACTAGGATTGCTGAACACAGGGCAGGCGTTCATCATTTCGGCGGGGCTGACGATTGTCATGATCATGGCGGCCGATGGCATCGCCGACGGCACCATGACCATCGGCGATTTCGTCATGGCCAACACGTATCTGATCCAGCTTTACCAACCGCTAGGCTTTTTCGGTTTCGCCTATCGGGAGATCAAACAGGCGCTGGTCGATATGGAGCGCATGTTCGAATTGCGGCGGGTCGATGCGGAAGTGAAGGACCCGCCCGGCGCGCCGCCGCTGAAGGTGACGGGCGGCGAGGTGCGGTTCGAAAACGTCTATTTCGGCTACGATCCTCGCCGGCCCATTCTGAAAGCCGTCAGCTTCACCGTCCCGCCGGGCCAGACCGTCGCCGTGGTCGGCCCTTCCGGGGCGGGCAAGTCCACGATCAGCCGCCTGCTGTTCCGTTTCTATGATGTGAATGCGGGCCGCATCCTGATCGACGGGCAGGATATCCGCGAGGTGGGCCAGGATTCCGTCCGCGCCGCACTCGGGATCGTGCCGCAGGATACGGTGCTGTTCAATGACACCATCGAATACAACATTGATTACGGCAATCCGGGCAGCGGGCGGAAGGCGATCGAACGGGCGGCGAAGCTGGCCCAGATTCACGACTTCATTCTCAGTACGCCGGACGGCTACGAAACCATGGTCGGAGAGCGGGGTTTAAAGCTTTCCGGCGGTGAAAAGCAGCGGGTCGCCATCGCCCGCACCATTCTGAAAGACCCGCCCATCCTGCTGTTCGACGAGGCGACCAGCGCCCTTGACAGCGCAACGGAACAGGCAATCCAGCAGAACTTGCGGCAGCTCAGTCGTGGCAAGACCACGCTGGTGATCGCCCACCGGCTCTCCACCGTCGTGGACGCCGACCAGATTCTGGTGCTGCAGGCTGGCGAGGTCGTCGAACGCGGCCGACATCGTGACTTGTTGGCCGCGGCCGGCATCTACGCCGAGATGTGGGCACGCCAGCAGGAGAGCGGCGAGGCGGAATAGAAAGCCCGCCCTGGACTTTGCAATTTGGCTTATTGCGCCGGCTTTTCCGAAGCCGAAGCTACTCGGATCGCGGTTTGCGGGTGTCCGCGCTCTTTGTGTCATTCGTCACCTGTGCACGAGGCCGTCATATGGTAGGGTTGTTGCAACCGTCCGTTGACAGGGGATCCCGATGTCTGCCGACCGTGCGAAGAAAGTCCTGCTGATCGGCTGGGATGCCGCCGACTGGAAGGTGGCGGCGCCGATGATGGATGCAGGTGAGATGCCGAACCTGGCGAAGCTTGTCTCCAGCGGCGTCATGGGCAACATGGCGACGCTCTTTCCGGTGCTCTCGCCGATGCTCTGGACCTCGATTGCCACGGGCAAGCGCGCTCACAAGCACGGCATCCATGGCTTCTCCGAGCCGGACCCGCAGAGCGGCGGGGTCCGCCCGATCACCAACCTCTCCCGCAAGGTGAAGGCGGTCTGGAACATCCTGAACCAGAACGGCCTGAAATCGAACGTGGTCGGCTGGTGGCCGTCCAACCCGGTTGAGCCAATCGACGGCGTCATGGTCTCGAACCTCTACCAGGCCGCGACCATCCGCAAGGACGGCTCCTGGCC
>CAYYSC010000036.1:0-14003 GCA_964474065.1 uncultured Rhodospirillales bacterium
CCTGAGATTACCCGGCATCCCTCCGCGCTCAGGGTCACGGGCACGCGGCTTTCGGCGATGAGCATTTCCTGGCGCGCGTCCTGGCAGTTACCGTCGGCGCCGCGGATGACGGCCTCTCCAGCAACTTGCCACGTCCAGGCTGGCAGTCCCGGCAGGACTAGAGCTAAAGCATCTTCCCTTTTATTACAGAGCCTTAACCGGAAACTCCAGCGTCTTTTGCAGCAGCTTTCGTAGCGGAATCCACCACGCGGCGCGATCTTTTCGTTATGCAGCCTTCGGGAGCCTGCCGGGCCAGAACCATGCCCAGCATCATCGCCCCGACCACGTTCTCGATCACGAGCCGACGAGCGACGAGAGTTCGCACCACAGCTCTGCCTGATGAGCGCGGATACGCTCCGCCCCCTCGCGCAAGCGCGTACGGAAGAGAGGGTCATGCCGCCGGTGCCACGCCGCTTCAACAAGGTCCGGCCCTTCGGCTATCCGCTCCCTCCCAACAAGCGCTTCGCTCGCGAGCCCGAAGAGATCAAGGAAACCTAGATATTTGTCGGTCCAGCCAAAGAAGATGCCTGGCCGCTCTTGTGTCAGTGCGCTGACCATCCCGTGGTAGCGCGCCGAGACAACGAAGTCGGCGCGGGCTATTGCGCCCTTCGAAACGAGCGGATCTGTGAATAGGAGGCAGCGCCGCCCCGTCTTTTCTAGGACGCGGCGATAGATCAGCGCATCCCGCATCTGGTGGAAGAGAAAAACGGGGTTGGCGGAAAGCGCCTCCAGCCGGTCCGCGATGGCCGTAAGATAGCGGACGTAGTCCCCGGTTCCTGCGAAGGCGCCCGTCTCGACCAGCTTGTCGTTCGGGATGATTAGCGCGAAGTCGCGGAGGTCGGAAAGCTTGCCGGGCGGCGCAGCCGGAGCCACGGCGCAGGTATAGTCGGGCGATAGCTTCACCCGCGCAAGGTCGCAGAAGGGCGCAACGCGCTCGAACGACGCTTGGTCGCGCGCATAGATCTGGTCGACCAGCGCGCAAAGCCGCCCGATCAGCGGGCGCTGCATTTCGGAAAAGGGTCCGTAGGATTTTGGCATGTGGATAAAGCGCCCGCCGCTCGCCTGCACATGCCGCGCGAGATCCAAGTCATCCTTTAGCGGTTCGATGCCCCACCGTTCGCCATGCCTATAGCCGTTGACGTCGAAGGCGACGTCGCCCGGCCCAATCCCCTCCGCTTGTTCCTTCCCTCGAGAGATCTGCTTCCGACTGACTCTCTTCCGGAGCCGCGCTACAAGCCTGCCCAACGCATCCTCCGTTGGCGGGTGCCGCGTGGCACGCATGACAAGCGAGCTACGGGGATCGTCTTGCCGAACGAGCATCCCATTCAGGTAGATGCCGCTGACGTCGTCGCGGTCGGACAGGAGGGCGAACACGGCCGCCGCCATCATTAGATCGCCGGCATTATTCGTGCAACAATTTACGAGGTATGCCTTCAACCGCCCGCCCCTAGAGATGATCCAGCTTGGTCGTTACAACATGATCACATGATCGGCTGCGCCGCCAGCACTGCCGGGTAACGCGCCAGCAAGGGACGGAGCACATCGTCCTAGTCATCGGAGTGTCCGGCTTCCGGGCCAACGAAGGAATGTCCGAGGGAGAATAAGAAACGCCGGCATTTTCCGGAAGAATTCAGCGGCGGCTGCCGGAACTTTCTTCGGCTTCAAACTTCTCTATGACACAAAATGCCGAACTTTTAATCAGCTTTCGCTGCCGGGACTTGTCTTTCGACAACCGTGACGAGTGCAAATTCCGCGTGGGAGCCGCTGCTCCCGCGCTTGGGCGCATGCATCGGCCAGCGCTCTAATCGGCCGCACCTCCGGCAATGCGGAGCCGGCATTCCTGCCGCCAACATCCTAGCCAATTGGAGCGGGCCTCCCGACCGGCGAGGCGCTGTCTCTACCGGTCCGAGAGCGCCGCTCGCAATATCGCGCGCAGCACAACTTCATTGAACGTGGTTGGGGAAGTGAGCCCCATTCGTTCCAGCAACCGTTCCTCGTTAACGGTTGCCCGCCGCTTGGTTAGCCCACGCCACAGCAACCTGGCTTCAGAGGATTTGGATCCGGCCTTCAGCTTCAGCCACGTCAGAGCGCGCAAGAGTTCTTGCTCCGTTTCGGTATAATCCGTGCCGAACGGGAATTCTGGCAACAGGCCCTGGTCGTGTGCAGGCCGCAGAGCCGCTTCAATAGTCTGAGGCGTATTCGCTTTCCACCATGCGGGCCGTACCGATCCGCGGGGGAGCTTACCGGCCGACTTCGCCGCCTCAAGCAACTCTTCCTGAAACCGGGCGTCGCTGACCGAAGCCATTTTGGAGATGATCTCCGCGTCAGACCTCCCGCGCAGGTCAGCCGCGCCGTATTCCGTCAAAACAATGTCGCGAAACTGACGCGGGATGGTCAGATGGCCATATGACCAGACGATATTGCTGTCAGGGATGCCCCCGCGTTCCCGGGTCGATTCAAGCATGATGACAGAGCGGGCGCCTTCAAGGGAGAAAGCCTGCTGGACAAGGTCGAACTGACCACCGATACCGCTGACGACCTGTCCGGATTCCAGAGCGTCGGAGACGACGGCGCCCAGCATGGTTGCTTTCATTGCACTATTGATGAAGCGGGCGTTCGGACGGTCTCTACGTTTGCGATCGAGGAATTCGAAGGGGTTGTTGACGAAGTCGATGCTGGTCATGCAGATCTTGTCGCGGTCGGCTCTCGGCATCTCGTTAAGCGCGCGATAGAAATTCTTGGGGCCGATGAAGAAGGAAGAATGAACCAATGCACCACCCACCTCGCGCTTGACGACGCCGGCTTCGATCAGAGCGAGGAAGGGGTCGACGAACATTTCGCTGGCGCCGTACAAACCTTCCCGGAACGGCTCATCGTCGCAATCGGGTGGCTCGTCCGGACCGAACGCAAGATCGTTCATGAGCGCCCGGTATTCGTCGTTCCGCGTGTGCCGCAGCAGCAGGGCGTGAGCGACAGCGTCGCCCATCGCGCCAATGCCGATTTGCAAGGTGCCCCCGTCGGGCACGAGCCGGGCGGCACGGAGGCCGATCGCGTACTGCGTCAGGCTGACGGGCCGTTTGGGGATGTTGAACAGCGGTGTCTTCCGGCATGGGCCGCCGAGCAGGTGATCGAACTCGCGGCCCGGAATCTCCGCGTCACGCCCCATGAACGGAAGTTCATCGCTGAGTTGGCCGACGAACTGGAAGTTCGCCGCGCCCTGCTGCCGTTCAGCCAGGGCTTGCAAGGTCGTGTCGGGGTTGCTGCTGAGGCTGTACGTCTCCTTGGCAGCTTTCTCGTCCGGGGATGGGGCGGCAACCAGTTGGGCGACAACATTGACGCCGGCATCCATGATATATCGAAATGCGTCCGTATAATTGGCGCAGATAAAGTTTTGCTGCGCAGTTTCCACGCCCAGCCACTTGCCGGCGGCAAGAAAGAATTCTGAAATCGCGATATTCTCCGGGACGGTTCCGGCTCGGACCGCGCTAGGGTATTCCAAGTCTTCGTAGCCTTGGAAAAGGCGCTCTGCTACCGGCTTCAAGAAACGGCGCTCCAATTCTGACCCTGCTTCCGGCCTGGTCAAGGTGAGCCCGGTCAGGATTTTAAGACGAATACTTTGGTCCGCACGGGCCTTGCGATAAAGAGCGTTGACGAACGCGACCGGCTTACCGAGCGCCACGGGGATCGCCAATACAATCCGCCCCTGACATTGCTCAGTGATCCGGTCCGCCAGGGCTGCCGGATCCTCCCAATAGACAGGACTGCCGGTCATGGATTGGCGCGCTCGCGCCAATAAGCATCGGGCGTAAAGCGGTCACCGAATTTGTCGCGAAATTCTTCCAGTCTGCCAGCAATTTCCGCGTAACCGCGCCGTTCCGCATAATGCATGGGGCCTCCGCGGAACGGGGCAAAGCCGGTAGCGAAGATCATGGCCGCATCCACCGTCTGCGTGTCGGACACCACCCCCTCGCGGAGACAGGTTGCGCAGGCGTTCAGCAAAGGCAGCATCAGCCTGTCCTCCATCTCCGCTGTCGGCTCCGGCGGGTCTTCATTCTTCTGGGCCTCGCCATTCTTCCAGGCGTATAAGCCGTTGCCGGATTTACGTCCGTAGCTGCCGCCCTGCACCTTTTCCCGAAACCACGAAGGCAATTCCGGCAAGGGCGAACTGAGCCGTTCCTGCAGCACATCGGCCACACTGAGCGCAATATCCAGCCCCACTTGATCGGCCAGTTCGACCGGTCCCATGGGCATGCCGAAACGTTCCGCGGCTTGGTCGATGCTCTCCGGTTTGGCTCCTTCGTCCAGCATCAGCAGCGCTTCGAGCAGGTAAGGCATCAGGCAGCGGTTGACGAGGAAGCCCGGCGAGCTCCGCACCGGCGCTGGCAGCTTATCCAACCGTCTCAAAAAAGCCTTGGCCTTGCGAAACGCCTCCTCCTCGACGGCATCGTGGCTGACCGCCTCGACCAGTTGCATCAACGCAACTGGGTTGAAAAAGTGCATGCCCACGAACCGGCCGGGACGCTGTAGAACATTTGCCAGTGTTTCCAGAGGCAAGCTCGACGTGTTAGTGGCGAGGATGGCCTCGTCACGCATCGCCGGTTCCACCGTCCTATAGATGTCTTGTTTCAGTTCGGCGTCTTCCGGCGCTGCCTCAATCACTACGTCGGCGTAACGCACGCCTTGATTTTCCCGGTCCGGGACAAGGCGGTCCAGGGCTTCCCGCAGCCCGCGGGGACCCAAATGCTTCTGCTCTGCCATGGTCTTGGTGCGTTTGATGGCATCACCGATCATCTGGCGGTCGATGTCCGAAAGCGAGACGCGCAACCCATTGATGGCGCACAGCCCCGCAATGTCGCCGCCCATCGCTCCGGCACCGATCACATGGACATGGCGAACTTCTGCGGCGGCGCTGCCCTCGCGCTTAAGTCCCTCCCGCAGGAAAAAGACCCGGATTAAGTTCTGGGCGGTCTCGCTTAGCACTAGCTCCGCAAAAGACTCCGTCTCCGCCTTCCGCATCGCCGCGCTGTCCCCTCCATGTTCTCGCCAGAGGTCGATCAGCTTGAACGGTGCTGGATAGTGCTCCGCCCGTGCTTTTTCCTCGGCCTTAGAGCGCATTTGGCGGCTCGCGATTTCTCGTGCCGCCAGGGAATTGAGGGCTGTTGCCTTCAAGCCCGGTTTCGCCCCTTTCAACTCCCCGGCTGCCGCAGCGCGAACCCCGTTTCGAACATGGCGTTCCTGCGTCACCGCATCGACAAGGCCAAGATCCGCTGCTTTGGCCGTATGCGCTGACTTGCCGGTCAGCATGAGGGTCATCGCTTCGGTAGGATCGATTAACCCGGTGAGGCGCACCGTCCCCCCAAGGCCGGGGTGCAAACCGAGCCGGACTTCAGGAAAGCCAAGCTTCGCGCCGTCGATGGCAATGCGAAAATCGCACGCAAGCGCCAATTCCAGGCCAGCGCCGAGGCAATCGCCATGGATGACCGCGATAGTGGGAAATGCCAGCCCCTCGAGCCGGTCGAGAACGGCGTGAGCCCGGTCGAGCGCTTCCTGGACTGGTTCCTTCCGATCGAGATTGGCGAATTCGCCGACGTCGGCACCGGCGCAGAAGCCTGTCGGTTTCGCCGAACGGATGACCAGCGCTGCCGGCGGCTCCTCGGTGAGATTGTTTAGAATGTCCGAAAGCTCATCAAATGTTTCGGCATTCAGTGTGTTCACCGAAGATCCTTGCCGGTTCAGCAACAGCCAAGCGGTCCCGCTGTCATCCCAAGCCAGTTGCCAATGCCGAAAACCTTGGGCCTTGCCATCGCCTTGCTCGCGGCCGGCTGGACCGAGTGTCATCCGCCGATGCTGCAACGCCTCTAAAACCCGTCCGGCCATCAGGGGCGCCTCCTCATACGATTTCAATCAGCATCGCGCCGGCCTGTCCCCCGCCAATGCACTCGGTGGCGATTCCCCGTTTCCTACCACGGCGGCGCAGCGCATTTGCCAAGTGCAGCACGATACGGTTACCGCTGGCACCGACAGGATGGCCGAGACTGATCGCGCCGCCGTCCACGTTGAGCCGGTCCCGGTCGATTTCGCCCATCGCCGCGTCGAGGCCCAGGATTTCCTTGCAGAAATGGTTCTCCTGCCACGCGGCAAGGCAAGAAAGCACTTGCGCCCCGAAAGCCTCGTTGATCTCCCAAAGGTCGATTTCGTCAAGGGCGTATCCATGCCGCTTGAGAAGCGGCGTGGCGCTCAACACCGGACCGAGACCCATAATCGATGGATCGAGCGCGGCCCACTCGGTGTCCTTAATCTCTGCCAGCGGCGACAGCCCATACTGTTCGACAGCGGCCTCCGAGGCTAGGATCACCCACGACGCCCCGTCGGTAACCTGAGAGCTGTTGCCGGCCGTCACCTGTCCCCATGGCGGTTCGAACACGGGCTTCAATGTCGCCAGCTTCTCGAGAGATGTGTCCCGGCGTACGCCGTCATCGTGCTGGAAAACGGTTCCGTCACTGGAATAAGCGGGCTGGACCTCGCCATCCAGCCACCCCTGGTCTTGCGCCTGCGCTAAGCGTTCGTGGCTCTCCAGCGCATAGCGGTCTGCGGCATCCCGGCGGATATCGAAGATATGGGCGAGCAACTCGGCGGTTTGCCCCATGTTCAACCCGACGAAAGCGTCGGTCAGCCCTTGTTCCAGGCCCAGGGTCGGTATGAAAAAATTCGGCCTGAAGCTTGTCAGCGTTTGCGCCTTTTCCGTGAGACCTTCCGCATGGTTGAACTCGGCGAACCAAGCCACAGCTTCGTCACGGAACAGCAACGGCGCGTGGCTGAGCGCTTCCGTGCCGCCCGCCAAGACCAAGTCGCAGGCACCGTCCCGGATGTAGCGGTACCCCGTATCGATCGATTGCATGCCGGAACCGCAATTGATCTGGACCGTGAACGCCACCGTCGCTTCGCCCAGGCCAAGCCGGAGTGCCGCCAACCTGGCCGGGTTCATTTCGTCCGCAACAACATTCACGCAGCCAAGAATAACCCGATCGAACGAATCCAAAGGGAAAGGCTGGCGAAGCAGGAGTGGCCGGCCGCACTGAACTGCCAGATCGACAGGACTGAACGGGCCAGGCTCGCCCGACACTTTCAGGAACGGCGTCCGCGCGCCGTCAACGATGTAGACCCGCGGTGTGTTCATCCGCTGCCTCGCGCCCGCTTGAATTCGGAACCTTCGTCCTTTTCTGCACACCCGTCCTCATGACGGCTGTCTCTCTCCGTCGCTCCGGCGCGGGCAAACGCGCTGGCGGGGAAATCGTCGACGGCAATGGCCTGAGCAACGGCCTGCCGCGCTCTTCGGACGAGTGACGCCTCCTCGGCGGTCAGGAGAGACTGCGCCTGCTCATCATCCAAGTCGGACACCCCAGAGTCCCGCAGCCGCTTCTCAGGTTCGGCAGCCTCAATCACAAGATCGTAGGCGCGTGCCAAGCGGGCCACACCGTTGTCGTCATCGTCCTTACCCAGATACAATCCTTGGCAAAGGCGGTTGCGGGCAGCGTTCGGCTCCAACAGGATTTCGGCACACTCTTTGATGAGGGCGTCCGAAGGCCCTTTCGCTCCTGGTCCGAGAGGGAATGTCACCCGGCGCAGGAACGCTGCCATCGGTTTATTGGGAAAATGGCGATAGACCTCATGGAGGCGTCGCTCGATCGTCTCGAAACCTTCTTCCATGCAATAAGCCACCAAAGGCAAATCCGTTTCTTCGCTGCCGTCGTCCCTCCACCGTTTTAAAACCGCTGAAAGCAGATAAAGTTCCGCGAGTACGTCGCCCAGGCGGGCTGACAGCATTTCCTCGCGCTTCAGCGCACCTCCGAGCATTAGGACCGTCGCATCCGCCGTGAGTGCAAAGGCGGCTGCATAGCGTCCAAGCTTTTTGAAGTAGGGCCGTGTGGCGGGCTCTGCCGGCGCCGGTGACAGCGCGCCGCCGGTCCAAGCGCGGACCCAAGCCCGGCCCAGCGTGACAACGCTGTGGCTCACATGCCCCCAAAATGCGCGGTCGAACTCGCCGAGGCCACGGGCCCGATCTTCCTGGCTCAGGGCCTTCAACTCTTTCAGCAGCCAGGGATGGCAACGGATCGCACCCTGGCCGAAGATGATCAAGTTGCGGGTTACTATATTGGCGCCTTCGACCGTAATGGCGATCGGCACCGACCGGTTGAGATCGCCCAGGTAGTTGAGCGGGCCGTCGATAACGGCCTTGCCGCCATGAACGTCCATCGCATGGTCGACCGCTTCCCGGAGGCGATAGGTGCAATGCGATTTCATAATCGCTGAGACGATCGCTGGCTTGTACCCGGCGTCCACGCCGGCGCATGTCAGCCGGCGGGCGGCATCCAGCAGGTAGGCGCGGGCCGCAAGAACGCCCAGGCGGGCTTGCACCCCCTCGAACTTGCCGATAGGGCGGTCGAACTGTTGGCGGACGCGCGCATACGAACCGGTTGACCAAGCGGAAAAAGCGGCACCCGCCGCAGAGATCGAGGGCAGCGAAATGCCCCGGCCGGCCGCTAGCGCGCTCATCAGCATCTGCCAGCCTTTGCCGACGTTCTCTGATCCGCCGAGCACGAATTCCAGCGGAACGAAGACATCCTTGCCCATGTTCGGCCCGTTCTGGAACATCTGGTAGGACGGCAGGTGGCGCCGTCCGATCTCGATACCATCCAAATCGGTCGGCACCAGGGCGACGGTAATGCCGAGATTTTCTTCGCCGCCCAGCAACCGGTCGGGGTCATAGAGTTTGAAGGCCAGCCCCATGACCGTCGCAACGGGCCCGAGGGTGATGTAGCGCTTATGCCAATTCAGCCGGATCCCTATCGTATCCTTCCCGCGGAAGCTGCCGCGACAGACGACGCCAGTGTCCGTCATGGCCGCGGCATCGGAACCGGCCTCGGGGCTGGTAAGGCCGAAGCACGGGACCTCACGTCCGTCCGCAAGGCGAGGCAACCAATAGTTGCGCTGCTCTTCCGTGCCAAATTGCAGCAAGAGCTCGCCCGGCCCCAAAGAATTGGGCACCATCACCGTCACGGCGGCCACGGCACTGCGGGTGCAGATCTTTCGCACTATCTCCGACTGTGCGGCGGCGGAGAAGGCGAGCCCACCGTATTCCTCTGGAATGATCATTCCGAAAAAACGGTTCTCTTTAATGAACCGCCAGACCTCTGGCGGCAGGTCCGCGAGATCCCAGTTGATCTGCCATGCATCCAGCATGGCGCAGAGTTCATCCACCGGCCCCTGAAGGTAAGCCATCTCGGCATCGCTTAGATGTGGGGGAGAGATCTCCAGCAGTTCCGTCCAATCGGGGTTGCCCGAGAAGAGAGCCGCATCCCACCACACATCGCCGGCATTAAGGGCCTCCTCTTCGGTCGCCGACATACTGGGCAGGGCGGCGGCCGCCCACCCGTAGACCCGCCGGGTGATCAATGACTGCCGTAGCTTCCGGAGATCCATGCGCGATCCTCGTCGACCTTCGTGCAAGATTCTGCCGGCAATCGGTTCGGACAGCGCGTCCGCCTTGCAGGGGCGTCCGGTCCCAAGTTCCCCGCTTCGCCTTACTTGCCCGCGAGGCCGGCTCTTGCGCATAACCAGCGAGCCACGCTCCGCGGCGCTGCCGCAGGATGTGCGCAACCTCAAGGTCATATGGGAGGAACAGGCCTCTCATACAGGGGGAATTCATACAGGGGGATATTCGGCTGGCAGCGATCGTCCGGACCTCAGGCCGCCGGAGATTGGCGGGCGCATGCTCCGCCAGGGATCTCCGCCAGGGCGTCGATGCCGTCAGTCTCGAACTCTTCCACGGCGGAACGCGCGGTATTGTCGGCGAGGGAGACCGCACAGCACCCCCTGGCAGATGACGCCAAGCAGCGTCTCCTGATGCGACAATTACGACTGAATCCCCAGCGGGACTAGGGAAGGTCGATCCAGCCGCCGCCTTCGGCTACGTGCTTGCTGACCCATGGCACCATCCAGGCCACGAACTCCTCATGGTCGCCCTCGCTGGACCACGTGACCGGTGCCTGCGGTTGGTCTGTGCCGCGTTCGCAGAGGAACGTCCCTCGCGCCGCGAAACTCTCGTCCTGAGCCTGGATGGTCAGTTCCACGAAATCGCTCCCGCTCCCTCCCTTGGGCGAGGCAATGACGCGATGGCGCATCCTGATGCTCGCGCCATTAAATTCGGTGTGGAGCTCTTCGCCCGGATTCTTTAGCCAGCAATCAATCATTTCATCGAAGAAATAACCCCACATGAACATAAGGGTATCCCGCATGTCGTCCATGGACGGCAGTTCGTCGCCGGGCTGAGCAGCGTCGGAAGGCATGAAATGCCCCGTTGTTTCGTGTCGATCAGAGCGTTCTACGGATAACCGATGGATTCGGTTGTCCCGCCGGTCGGATTTGCCCGGCCCGGGATGACAGGGCGGACACAGGGCCCTCACGGAAAGCTGACTCGAGCGGGCGAGGGTTACAGTCTATCTCAACAGGTGATACAACCTTTTGTCATCCCTGGAGATCGTCCGTGCGAGAAGCGCCCAAGACCCGGAAACCAATCGATTTTCGCTCCTGGGCAATTCTCGCGTTTCTGTTACTGGGGCTTGGCGCGTTTTTTTGGTTCGACCTGCACCAGTATATATCGTTCCAAACGCTGGCCGAGCAGCGCGACCGCTTGCAAAATTGGGTATCAGCCTGGCCCGTCCTCGCGCCGGTGGTTCTCTACCTGATCTATGCGGTCAGCGTGCTCTTTTCGCTGCCGATCGCCGCCGTCCTCTCCGTGGCCGCCGGCTTTTTGTTCGGCACCGTCGAAGCGACCGCCATCGTCGCGCTGGGGGCGACCACGGGCGCGGCCGGGCTGTTTATACTGGCGCGTTCGGCCTTTGGCGAACGGTGGCGGCCCACGGTAGACCGTTGGCTGCAACGGCTGGATAAAGGGTTCCATGAAAACGCCTTTCAATACCTGCTCGTCCTCAGACTGATTCCGGCGGTTCCGTTCTTTGTGCTGAACATCGTGCCGGCTTTCGCGGGGATATCGCTTCGCAGCTACGTCATCGCGACGTTTCTGGGCATCCTGCCCGGCACCGTTGTCTATACCAGCATCGGTGCCGGGTTAGACGAAGTCTTTGCCCGCGGCGACGTGCCGGACCTGTCGATCCTGACCGATCCAGCGATCGTTCTGCCGTTGGTAGGCTTGGCGCTGCTGGCGGCATTGCCGCTTGCCTATCGCTGGTGGCGGGCCAATTGTGCCCGCTCTGAAACGCGGGACGTGACACCTTCTATCTGAGTTCCTGCTATCTGAATTCCTGCTATTCAGTTTCCTGATCCGAACGGGGGAGAGTGACGGAACATGACCGAATTGCGGCCGGATCTTTGCGTCCTTGGCGCGGGATCGGGAGGGCTCGTGGTTGCCGCGGGCGCTTCCCAGATGGGTGCGCGCGTGGTGCTGCTGGAGCCGGGCAAGATGGGCGGCGACTGCCTGAATTATGGCTGCGTTCCATCGAAAACGCTGTTGTCGGCGGCTGCCGAGACACCCCGGCCATCCTACGCCGAGGCGATGGGGCGGGTGCAGGATGCGATCGCCGCGATCGCGCCCAATGACAGCCAGGAGCGGTTCGAGGGGCTTGGCGTCCAGGTCCTCCGCCAAGCCGGGCGCTTCCTCGATACGCGCACCGTGGAGACGGAGGACGGCACACGCATCAAGGCGCGGCGCTTCGTCGTCGCAACGGGCGCTCGACCCGCCGTACCGCCGGTGCCGGGCCTCACCGAAGCGCCTTACCTCACCAACGAAACGGTTTGGGGGTTACGGGAAGCCCCGGAGCATCTGCTGGTCATGGGCGGCGGACCCATCGGCTGCGAACTGGCGTTGGCGCATGCCCGCCTCGGCTCTAAGGTCACCGTGATCGAGATGGCTCGCATCCTGCCGAAGGACGACCCGGAGCTTGCCGATCTGCTGCGCCGCCGTCTGGCGGGCGAGGGGATCGACCTGCGCGAAGGCGTTGCCGCGAACGGCATCGAGCGGCGAGGGGAGGGCGTTGCCGTCGCGCTGTCGGATGGCGGCGGTGTCGAGGGCTCGCACCTCCTGGTGGCGGCGGGGCGCAAGGCCAACGTGGAAAGCCTGAACTGCGAGGCGGCGGAAATCGTGCTGGAGGGCGGTGCCATCAAGACCGACCAGCGCATGCTGACCACCAACAGCCATGTGTTCGCCATCGGCGATGTGGCCGGCGGGCCCCAGTTCACGCATGCCGCCGGCTACCAGGCTGGGATCGTCATCAAGCGGGCGCTGTTTCAGATGTTTTGGACCCGCGCCGACCATGGCCTGATTCCCTGGGTGACGTATACCGACCCGGAACTCGCCCATATCGGCCTGACCGAGGAACAGGCGCGGGAAAAGTACCGCGAAATCCGCATTCTGCGCTGGCCCTTCGCCGACAACGACCGCGCCGTCGCTGCGGGCGAGACGGAGGGGCTTGTCAAGGCGATCACCACGCCGAAAGGTCGGGTGCTTGGCTGCTCCATTCTCGGCGCCCACGCGGGGGAGTTGATTTTGCCGTGGTGCCTGGCGATCCAGAACGGCCTGAAGGTCGGCGCGCTGGCGCAGGTGGTTGCGCCCTATCCGACGCTTTCCGAGGCTTCGAAGCGCGCGGCGGGCAGTTTCTACACGCCCAGCCTGTTCTCGGAGCGTACCCGGAAGATCGTGCGCTGGCTGCAAAAACTGCCCTGACCCTCTTTCATCCGGCTGGCGATTGGGGGATGCTAGGGGCAACGGAATAAGCAAAGCCCAGAGGAAGCATTCCCATGTCCATTCTCGTCATCGGCGGGGCCGGGTTCATCGGCCGGCGCATGATCCCTATGCTGGTGAACCAGGGCCATCAGGTCGTCTGCGCCGACATCAACTTCTCCCTCGCCGCGCCGATCCTGGAGCCGCTGGGCGACAAGGTGCGGATGGTCCGTTGCGACGTGACGCAGTTCGACGACGTCACCCGCCTGGTGGCCGACGTGCGGCCGAAGACGCTGATCAACCTGTCCTACTTCATCGGCTCCGACATGCCGCCGCATCTGGCGACGAAGTTGAACGTGGTCGGGATGGACAACTGCTTCGAGGCGGCGCGCCTGTTCGGCGTGCAGCATACGGTCTTTGCCAGCTCGCTTGCGGTGAGCGGCCAGCAGAGGCATTTCGGCGATCGGCTGGTGAACGAGGAGGACCCGAAACACGGTACGCTGCAATACGCCGTGAACAAGATCTTCAACGAGTTCCAGGCTCAGGACTACCGCGAGAAATACGGCATGACGATCACCTGCGTCCGCCCGGCGAACGTGACCGGGCCGGACAAGGTGGACGGCTCCATCGACCACGTGCAGTGCATGGTGATGCCGGCGCGCGGGCTGCCGGTGAGCTTCCCCTATGCCGACGCCATGCGCTGCCCGATCCACGTGGACGACATCGCGGAGGTTTTCGCCCGCGTCGCCATGAAGGACAAGCCGAAGCACACCACCTACAACAGCGGCGGGCACTGCATCAGCATGGGCGCGCTGGCCGATATCGTACGCGGCTACCTGCCGGAGGCGCAGATCACGTTCGAGAACGAGACCGGCGGCAAGGACGCCTCCGGCAACTACCTGATCGACAATTCGCGCGCGGTCGAGGAATTCAGCCTGCAATACCCGCCGTTCGAGCAGCGCGTCCGCCAGATCATCAACACAGTCCGCCGCGAGGAGGGCCTGCCGGAGGTGTAGGCGCTCCCGGCACCCCTATAGGGTGAGGCTGGCGGCATGACCGACATCGCCGACATTGAGGACCGGGACAGCTTCAAGGCTTGGCTGGAGGAGACGAGCCAGCCGCGCGAGGTCTCCGTGCTGCTGGCGCACCGGGCGGCGCTGCGGGTTTTGCCGTTTGCGTGGCGTTACGGCCGGCGAGGCGAGGATAAACATCTCATTCCGTTGCTCCG
>CAYYSC010000037.1:0-13950 GCA_964474065.1 uncultured Rhodospirillales bacterium
TACGGCGCCGACAAACAGCGCGTGACGATGGCCGATCTCCGCCGCTTCGCCCGCCTGGCGCCAAAAGGGAGCGGCGTCCAGTGTCCGTTCGGCGTTGGTGAGGTGACGCGCTACCTCGTCCGGACGGACTGCCGGATCGTTTCTGACCAGCCAGTCCCCTAGTTGGCTATGCAGGTCCCGGCGCCGGCGGCGCAGAAGCGTCTCGTAGGCAGTGTCCCGGATCAGAGCGTGGCGGAAGGCATAGCTGCCTGCCGTATCCGGCACGATCAGCCCCGCCTCGCGCAAAACGCCAGCCTGTTCTTCGACCTGTTGCTGGCTGATCCCGCCAAGAGCCGCAGCGACACGGACGTGGAAATTCCGCCCGATCACGGCCCCGATCTGGGCCAAGTCCTTGGCAGGCCCTGTACGGTCAAGCCGGGTTGTCAGGGAGTCAACGAGCGTGGCTGGCACCTGGACCTTGTGGCGACCGTCCGCCGCTTCCGGCGATTCGACGATGAAGCGCGTCAGTTCTTCCAGAAACAGCGGCACGCCGTCGGCCCGAGCCATGATGGCTCCGACAACATCTTCGCTCAAGGCGTCTCCGGCCATCGCCTTCACCATTGCCGCGCTCGCACCGTCATCCAGTCGGCCAAGGTCAAGGCGCAAGACCGGCATGTTGGCGACGAGGGTCAGGGTGCCCGGTTCGGGGCGCATGGTGACGGCCAGAAGGAGAGGCTGGTCCGCGGCTTTCGTCGCCAGGGCGCTCAGCACTTCGCGCGAAGAGGTGTCAAGCCAATGCAGGTCTTCCCAGATCATGCAAAGCGGCTGTTGCCTTGCCATTCCGGCGATCAGGTCGACGATGGTCCGCTGCACTTGGGCCCGCCAGCGCTGCGGCATCATCGCGGCGGCATTAATGTCCGGGGTGGAGATATCCAGAAGGCTTGCGAGAAGCCCGACATCTTCCTGCGGGATCTCCGGCCATAGGTTTGACAGAGCTTGGGTCAGCCTGCCCAGCGGGTCGCTCGACTTGCTGCCTTCGAGATGGGTGGCGCGCATCAGCCATTGACGGAGCGGCAGGAACGCCGCGCTCTGTTCGTGCGCATCGACACGGATGGAAGGGACCAGCGCTTCGGGCGGTAGTTTGGTCCGGAATTCTGCCAACAGCCGCGACTTGCCGATGCCTGGTTCCCCCACGACTGCCACGGTGCCTCCGTGTCCCTGAAACGCGAGTTCCCAACGTTGCTTTAAGGCGCGGAGCGCATCCGCGCGCCCGGCGAAGGGGGCAGCTGCTTCGGTTCCTTGCGGCTCCGTCCGTTCCCCATGGACCTGCCATGTGTTGACGGGCTCCAAAAACCCCTTCAGTTCCTGCTGGATAGGGCCATCATAGCGGAAAATGTCGCCTGCGAGCCGCTTAGTCGTGTCGCCGACGATCACACCGTTCAGGGGCGCTGCGGTTTGCAGCCGGGCAGCCAGGGTCAGCACTTCCCCGATCACTCGCGGGCCATTGCCCGGTCCGCGCTCTGGCTGAGTGACGACCACTCCTGTCGCGATTCCGACCCGCACATTGGTCGGGCGGCTGTTCACTGCTTCGATCGAGCCGGCGCGCTGGACGATGCGCAGCGCGGCGCGGATGGCTTGGCGCGCTGCATCCTCCCGCGCGACGGGATAGCCGAAGTACGCGACAACGCCATCCCCCAGATATTCCGCGACCACCCCGCCGTACGAGACCACCGCCTCGCGGCAGGCGGCATGATAGGCACCCAGGAATGCCTGCAGGTCCTCGGGGTCAAGCTGGGTGGCCTGCTCCGTGAAGCCGGCCAGATCCGCGAACATGACGGTCAACTGGCGCCGTTCCCCCGTCGCGGGTACGGCGGGTGTCGTTCCGACCACCTGAGTACCGCATTGTCCGCAGAAGCGGGCCCCGGGCTGCAATTCGGCTTGGCACTGGTGGCAGGTTTTCACCCTCGTCTCCTTGCCGCCCCCAGCAGCGCAAAACTATGACGCTAAACGCGTTTCATCGCACTAGGATGATCGGCGGCATAGGCGCCGCGCTCGTCCGAGAGCTGTTTCACCCGCTCGCTATCCAGCGGATTGGTGATTGTCCAAGTCGTAAAGATGCGGAAACTTCCGAGGGGCCCTTTGCCCAAGGCCGGGCGGTCATAATTGCCCGCCGGCACGCCTGGGAAGAACCCATCCTCGATCCGCAGGTTCCCGAATGAGGGGATGATGCTCGCCTCGTTGAGATCGAACGAGAGCATGGAATATTGCCACCGGCCAACCGACCGCGGCGCGATCATTGGCTGAGTCAGAAGGGGACGCACGCTTTCGAAGTCTGCAAAGCGGTCTGGCTGGCCGATCTTGCCGCGATCGTTGAACTTGGCCGTCAGCAGCGGGCGGCCGGCATTGCCGCTGACGAAATATTCGTCGTTGGTCATCCGGATCTTTGCGATGTGCTTGTTCAAACCATAGAAAAACCGCCCGGCTGCCGTGTCCAGACGCTTGTTCAGGTAGAGGATCGGCAGGTAGGCAAAGAGCCCTTCCGGCTCGCTGTCTTGTTGCCGGTGGCGGACATTACCGATGGCGACGATCGCTTCGAGATAGGGGCTGGACAGCAGCGGCAGCGGCGGCAGAAAGCTCGCCCGGACGCTGATCTGATGGTTTAACAGTACTGTCACCGGATGATAGCCCGGCGCGGTGAGCGTTTGGGGCGCGAGTTCAAGCCCGGAAGGCAACAGGCTCGCGACGATATCTTTGGGCAGGGGCAGAAAGTTGATCCAGCCTTCCATACGGCCCATGGAATAGGCCATGGAAAGCGGCCAAGGCGCTGCAGATGCCGCCCGGGACCGAAGGCCCGGCGGGTTTGGCCCGGCGCCGGGCAGGGTATCCTGCGCCCCGACGATCTCGAACCTGGTTTCCGTCAGCGCCTGCGCCGCTTCCAGGCCGGAGTTCGTCGCCGCCTCCACGCAGCCGGCATTGATTCCGTTCAGGGTCCAATCGCCGGCGAGGTAAAGGTTGTCGAACCCGCTCTGATCGGAACGCAGACGCCGCCCGACGGTGTTCGGCACGGACAGCACGTAGCGCTCGGAGCCGTAGTCGTTCGTGCGGAAATACTGCCAGTCGAAACGCGCGTCGGCATCCGCGCCCACCGGACCGTACAGCGTCGGGAACGCAAACTGCCCGTCGCTGCCCTTCATGGCCGGCCAGATGTTTATCAGGTGATTGTTCATCCACTCCCGGCATTGTTCCTGGAAGCGGCCCAGGGGCTGGCCCACCTCCGTTTCGCTGCGGGGACTGCAGAAATAGGCGATCGACCATGGCCGGTCTTCCGGCGGCCATTCCGCCCGGCCCAACAGGTCCGACATATCGGCCCAGGTGTCGAGCGGTTCGACGAAAGAGGTCATCACCGTTTTCAGCGGTCCCGGTTCTCCCTCCGAATTGAACTCTTCGACGATCTTCTTCCAGCCGTATTCGGCAGAGGGGACGGTCAGCCAGAGCTGCATGGCCTGGGTGGCAACGGTCTCGACACCCGCCAGCATATCCTTCCATTCAGGAGACTCGACTGCGAGTTCCTTCGTGAGATGTGGCAGGGACCCCAGGGAAATCCCGAGAACGACGTCGTCGAAATCCTTGTCCAGCGTCAGCGTGCATGGTTCGCCGGACGGCGGTTTCGATTCGTCCTCGAAGTTGACGCCCGAAGCCTTGAGCTTCTCGCCGCCTTTAAGTTGGTTCCAGAGCGGCTCCGACGGCCAGCACGGCAGGCTCTGGACATTATGGAGCGGATCGTATTCGCCCTCGGCGGCCTCCGCCTGACACACCATGTCTATGGCGCCGATTGCTGTCTTGTCCAGGGTTAAGCGCAGGCCGGTCACGGCGTGGAAAAAACAAAAGCGGACGCCGCGCTCCCGCAAGACCTGGTAATAGGGGGCGAAGATCGTGTCGCCCATGCCCGCCTGCATTTTGTAGAAAAGGCCGCCCTTGTAAGTCCAGGCGAGCCGGAACAGCCCCCGCATGGCGGTGCCGGCACCGACGCCGCGATGGTCGATATTCCCGCCGGGATAGCCGAACACGTAATCGTAGCAGCCGCGGAAAATGGCGCTCTCAACCGCCTGCTGGCTGGCCCCATGCCGCATCAGCCATTCGCTGCATTCCCAGCGGTCGATATGATCGAAGCCGCGGGTGAACAGGTCGTCCGCGACCATGCCTCGCGCGGTCGCCGAGCCCAGTTCCAGAATGTAATAAAGTCGCCGCAAAGTCGGATCGCGATCGAAATCGGTTGGCCTTACCTGGCGGACCCAGCCAGTGAAATCGTCCAGCAAGGCGGACAGTGCGCGCCAGTGAAAATGCCGGTGCAGATTGGCGTTGGGATGCAGAGACCTAGAGAGGCGATGCGCCAGATGGATGAGGTAGCCGCCATGGCTCGGCCCCCCGCCGGTATCCACCCCTGCATGCAGCAAGGCCGCCCGGACCCCCGGTTGCAGGGGCGGCGGCGCGTGGGCGTGCAAATGACGGTCAGCCACGGCACGCTCTAGCTTTTCCAGCGTCTGGGTCAGGAATTCCACGAACATCTGGAAATAGGCGAAGGGCGAGGGCAGCTCGCCTCCCTCGCCCGGAATGTCGTCATTCGGTTCGAAATCGATCCGCCAGGGCTGCCATTCGATTGAGCCGTCGGCCTGCTTGATGTCTTCGGCGATGAAGAAGTGATTGAGCGGCTTGAACGCTTTTTCTAGTGTTCCGAGGGGCGCATCCTTCGAACGGAGGCCGAGCGCCGCTAACTGCTCGTAGCAGTCCCGCATCAGCCGGAAGGAATTATCATAGAAGCCGGCCCAGATATGCAGACCGTGTTCCTCGATCCGGCCGTTCTTCTCCAGGTTTCGGCCGCTGGCGCCCTTGCCGCCTAGGCGCCACCCCATCTGGTAAACAGTGACTTCATATTTAGACGCCCAATCGGGCACCTGGGTAATGGCGTAAGCCGCGGTGACGGCACCAACCCCGCCGCCGAGAATGGCCACTTTCCGCTTCTTTCCGGACCCGGGGGGGTGTCCCGCTGCCATAACCCGCCTCGCTTGCTGCGCCTGATGATCTTCTACGGCAGCACTTTAAGGCAAATAGGGCCGGAGGGAAACGTCCGCAGCGCGGAAGGGCAGTCCCGGCTTACGCCCCCAATTTCGTGACGACGATCTGCCAGACGCGGCCGAAGGTTGGCGTATGAACCTGTTCGACGAAGGGGTTCCAGCCGGCACGCCGCAACCGTTGGCGGTAATGAAGCGTCAGCCGGCGGTAGCCACGATAAAGGGGCGAAGGCGGCGGCTTGTGCGCTTCGAGGATTGCCATCGCTTCGGCGCAAATCTCCCGCAGCAAATCCTTCAGGGCCACGGGTAGGTTGGCGGGATCGAGCCGTTCCAGGCCGGGAGAAAGATTAGCCACACGATCCGCCGGCAGCCCATGCCGGCTTTGGCGGAGCTTATGCGCCAGGGCGCGCGCTTCGCCAACCATTGACCACGCCGTGCCGATGGCGGCGGCCCGCTCTTCGTCGACGCTGAGCGTGACAGCCTCCATGCGCGCGAGATTTCCGCCGGTGGCTTCGGCTCGGGCCCTCATCGCCAGCAGGTCCGCGGGAGGTCCATCCAGTTCCGCTTCCCGTGCGTCGATATAGGCGTCAACGATGTCGAGCGAGAAGGGTGTGACTGCGTGACTTTCCGCAAGCGCTTCCGCGACGGGATGGCGGCGAGGATTTCCTTCGGCGATTTCCCGCCAGGCATCCCGCCACCATTGGTACCGGATTGCGCCGAGCATCGGTTCGGTGACCAGTTCCGGAATCCGAGCGATCTCCCAATCGAAAGCCGCAATGGCCCAAAGGGGCGGGCGGTTCGGCGGGGGAACCAGTTCCCCCAGTAGTGCCCGATCAGGGCTGACACGACGGGTCAGATCGCGGCAATGTTCGGCGGCGGGGCTGAGCGCTACCCTCGACACGGTCAACCCGCCGCCTTAATTAGGGCAAGGGCCGGTGGCGGCCCGTCGGAGGGTGGAACAGTCCATCCGCAGCATTTCACAAAAGGGAAACTACCCATGGCTCACACTCTGCCTGATCTGCCGTATGCAATCGACGCGCTTGCCCCGTATATGTCCCAGGAAACGTTGGAATACCACCACGGCAAGCACCACCAAACCTATGTGACGAACCTCAACAACCTGATTAAGGGTACCGAATTCGAGAGCATGAGCCTCGAAGACATTGTCAAAAAGACCTACAACGCCGCTGACAAGGCGGGCATTTTCAACAACGCCTCTCAGCACTGGAACCATACGCTGTTCTGGCCGTCCATGAAGCCGAGCGGTGGTGGCTCGATCCCGGGCGAATTGGAAAAGCGGATCGTTGACAGCTTCGGTTCGGTCGATGCCTTCAAGGAGCAGTTCACTGCCAAAGCCGTGGGTCAGTTCGGCAGCGGCTGGGCCTGGCTGGTTGCCAACTCTGGCGGCAAGCTGGAAGTGACCTCCACGCCGAACGGCGTCAACCCGCTCTGCTTCGATCAAAAGGCTTTGCTCGGTTGCGACGTGTGGGAGCACAGCTATTACATCGACTACCGCAACCGCCGTCCGGATTATGTGAAGGCCTTCCTTGACAACATGGTCGACTGGGAAGCCGTCGCCCAGAAGCTCTAGCGAGTCGCTTTTCCGGGCTTGCCGATGTATCGGGCCCGGTATCGACGTTCGGAGAGGCCGGAACCTGGCGTGAATCGGTTCCGGCCTTTCTCGTATCAAATTTCCATCACTGCCTTGCCCACCACGGTCCGCTCCTGAATGGGCCGCATGGCTGCCTGGACTTGCGGCCACTTGATCCGGTGGGAGATGTGAGGCCGCAATCGGCCCGCTTCCGCCAGTGCCGTTAGCGTCGCGATCGTCTTTTCGTTGAGGCCGGGAATGCGCCGCCCGATCTCGCCCGCCCGGAACCCGACGGCAGACGCGCCCTTGATCAGCAGCAGGTTCGAGCGGATTTGCACCGGCTCGCCGCCCGTGAACCCGATGTAGACGACCCGGCAGCCGTAATTCATGCATCGCAGGCTTTCTTCCGCCACGGCGCCGCCAACGGGGTCGTAGATCACGTCGGCACCGCGGCCGCCGGTTAGCGCCTTCACCTGATCGCGGAAGCCGCCGTCGGAATAGTTGATGACGTGATCCGCCCCCTCACGCTTGACGACCGCCAGCTTCTCGTCGGAACCGGCGGTGGCAATGACAATCGCGCCGAGCAGCCTGCCAACATGCACGGCAGCCAATCCCACACCGCCGGCGGCCCCATGCACCAGCAGCACCTCCCCCGCTTCCAGCCGGCCGCCATGGGTCAGGGCGTTCCAGGCGGTCATGTATGCGGAGCGGAACGCCGCACCCTCGGCATAGTCGAAGGTGGAGGGAAGCTTGTGCACCTGATTGCGGTCCAGGGCGCAGACTTCGGCAAAGGCGCCTGGTCGTCCACTGGTCATGACCCGGTCGCCGATGCTCAGGCTGTCCACGCCTTCGCCCAGCGCGACCACATCGCCTGCCGCTTCCAAGCCAGGCACAAAGGGCACGTCCGGCTTAAGCTGGTAGCCGCCCGCGCACATCAACACGTCGACATAGTTCAGACCCCATGCCTTGTGCCGGACCAGAACCTGGCCGAAACCCGGTTCCGGTTCGGGCTTTTCCTCGACGCGGAGAATTTCCGGCGGTCCGTAATCCGGGCAAACAATGGCACGCATGGCAACGAATACTCCTTGGCGGGTGGTTTGGAGTTTAGCATAGCGTTGAGGCCCGGTGATGCAGCCCCGGGCTGACGCTTAGCCTTTCGCCAGTTGCTTTTCCCGTTTCGCCAAATAGTCCGTCCGCGGCCCGAAGCCCGGCTCGTCGCGGAACCGTTGCTCGGTCCAGGCTAGCAGTGCCTCATCATCCAGGCTCATGTCCCAGGGCTCGGCTTGCGGTTGCTGCACGTGCCAGGGCGAGTTGCAGAAAATTTCGATGCCGTTCTGCTCCGGATCCTGGAAGTAGACGGACCAGGTATTCCCATGAGTGATCGGGCGCATCGCCGCGCCATCGCCCTTCAAGCACGCGATCATGGTGCGCAGATCCTTTATGCTTTCAACGCGAAAGGCGATGTGCGCCAGGCTGTTCGAGGGTCCGTCGTCCTCACGGGTCGGCACCAAGGCGATCTGGTGATGTTCTGCCGGATCCTGGCTGAGGAAGACGATGTCCGAGCCGCGCCCCGCTATCCGGCCCCGGTCTGTCACCTGGAACCCCAGCACGCGGGTGTAGAAGTCCAGCATGCGCTGCTCGTCCCTCACATAAAGCACAACGTGCGACCAAGAGAGCTTCATGGTACGATCCTCCGCTGACTTTTTCCGTTCGCGAGGATAGGTTCGGCGCGCAATCGAAGTCCAGCCGGAGAGCGAATTCATGATCCGCGAAGAAGCCATCGCCCAAGCCCATGATCTGGTCGATGACGGCGCGTTTGAGGAAGTGATGGCCCGCTGGGTCGCCATCGAATGCACGGCGCAGGAGCCGGAGCGCTGGGGCGAGTTGGAGCGCTACCTGGAAGACGCCATCGTGCCTGCCGTCGAGTCGCTGGGCTGTGTCTGGGAAATCCAGGAGAACCCGGCGGAGGGTGGCGGCCCCTTCCTGATTGCGGAGCACTGGGAAGGGGACGAACTGCCGACCGTGCTGCTATACGGCCACGGCGATACGGTGCAGGGGCAGGACGAACGCTGGCGCGAAGGCCTGGAGCCGTGGGTAACGGAGCGGGAGGGGGACCGGCTGTACGGTCGCGGCACCGCTGACAACAAAGGGCAGCATGCTATCAATCTCCTGTCGCTGATGACGGTGATGGAAGCGCGCGGCGGTCAGCTGGGCTTCAACCTGCGTGTCTTGATTGAAATGAGCGAGGAGGTTGGCTCCCGCGGTTTGCGGGAGTTTGCAGAGGCCCAGAAGGACCGGCTCAGGGCCGACGTGCTGATCGCCTCCGACGGGCCGCGCCTCAAACCGGACCGGCCCACCGTTTTCCTCGGCTCCCGCGGGGTTGCCACCTTCAAGCTGTCAATCGACGCGCGGGAGGGCGCGCACCATTCCGGAAACTGGGGCGGTCTCCTCTCCAATCCCGGCATCCAGCTCATGCATGCCATTGGGACCCTGGTGGACCGGCGCGGCGCAATTCTGGTGGATGGCCTGAAACCGCCGCCGCTTTCGAACGCGCTGCGGGACGCTATTGCCGATTGTGAGGTGGATGGCGGGCCGGATGCGCCGGAGATCGATCCGGACTGGGGCGAACCGGGGCTCACGCCGTGGGAGCGTGTTTTTGGCTGGAACACGTTCGAGGTGCTGGCGTTTGAGACGGGCACGCCTGCCAATCCGGTGAACGCCGTGCCGCCGAGCGCAACGGCCTATTGCCAGATCCGCTTCGTTGCGGGCAGCGACCATGGGGGTTTCGAGCAGGCCATCAAGGACAAGCTGACGGCGGAAGGCTTCGGCATGGTGCAGGTGGAGCCGACCCGCATGGCGATGGCGGCGACGCGCACGGACCTGGACAATCCCTGGGTGGAAAAGACCGTCGTCTCACTCGAAAAGACGCTGGGCCAGCGCCCGGCGGTGCTGCCAAACCTGGGTGGCTCCATTCCGAACGATGTCTTTACGGACCTGCTTGGCATGCCGACCATCTGGGTTCCGCACTCCTACGCCGGCTGCAGCCAGCACGCGCCGAACGAACATCTGCTGCTGCCGTTGGCACGGGAAGGTCTTGGCATGATGACCGGCCTCTATTGGGATATTGGCGAGGCGGCGGCCGCAAGTTCATCCGAGCCTTGATCCGGAGCATCCTCACCGGTCTCTTCCGCTTTTTTTGCCTTCTTCCGTTTGGTTTTCTCATCCGGCTCGAACGGCTCCGTCCCGGAGCCGTCGAAGTCGCCGACTCCCTGTGCCAAAGCCCAGCAGGCCAAGCGGACGGACAAGGGCACTTCGACCTTTTTGCCCTCCCGTTCGCCTTTCTCGTAATACTGGACGATCCGCGTTTTCAGCCCCAGCGCCTTGGCGGCGCCCTTTTGTGACAGTCCGAGACTCTTTCGCCACTGCTTGAAGGCTTTGGGCGGCATTTCACACGTCATTACGACCATACCTTGAAAAATGTGCACTGCGTGCGCGATTTTTCTTGAAGAGGCGCACGATGTGCGCCTATATTTTTTGTGTAGACAAAGCTACAGACCCTTTGAAAGGAGGCTGTGATGCTTAAGCACTTGATCATCGCTCGCGCGGCCATGGGGCGCCCGCAGGTTGATTTGGTCCGGGCCGGGAGTTTCCATTGCTGGTGGCGGCGCTTGCTCGGACTTCGGTAAGTCCAAAATTACCGTGCAGCGCCGGCCGGCATGGCGACGGCCGGCGCCAAGGTAGGAGCAACCATTCCGAATTGCATTTCTCCCATTTGCAGGACGGACTGCGGCTTTGAGAACTCACGGTTGCCAGCCGCATCGTAGCTTAGGGTCACAACGTACCGTTCGGCCAGGGCTTCCAGAATCGCGGAATCCAAACGGTAGTCCGCAAGAATGCCATCGTTGCCGGAAACGTCGATTCGCGGCACGCGATAGGCGGTTTCCAACGACAGGCCAAAGTCAATCAACAGCGAGGTCAATTGGAAACCCGCCGGGACAATGCGGCGGCCACCGCTTGCACCGAGCGCAAACCAGGGTTTTCCATCTCTCACCGCCAGGACCGGACACATATTTGAGAGCGGCCGGACGCCGGGCGCAATGCTGTTCGGCTGTCCGGGCCGCGGATCGAACCAGAACAACCCGTTATTCATCAGGACGCCCGTTTCGGGCAGCGTGACGCGAGAGCCGAACCGCTCCAACAAGGTATTGGTCAGCGCCACCATGTTGCCGTGCCGGTCCACCACGGAGAGATGCGTGGTGCTGGCATCCAGGCTCGCCATGTCGCCGGCGTGGCCGAGCCGCCCAAGGCGATAGGTAAAGGCTTCGCCCAAGGCTTCCGCCCATGCGAGATAGGTGGCAGCGGTAAGAACATTGCCCGCATCCATGGTATCGTTGATCCGACGCAGCGCTCGGGCAAAGGTCGGCCCCCCGCTAAAGCCTTGCACGAGGTGCACGACTGCATCTCGGTAGGGAAGCGCCAGGGCTGGGCGGATCTCGGGATGGTAGGCCGCCAAGTCCTCCATGGAAATGACGCTACCCGATGCCTGTAAATCCCGGACCAGCGCTGCAGCGATCTTGCCTTCGTAGAAGTCGCGTGCGCCCACTTTGGCCAGCCGTTTCAGGGTTTCGGTGAGCGCTTCATTCGGCCGGTAGTGAGGCTCGTGGGTCTCCTGTGCGACCGCGGGCAGCCCCTCGGGGAGATAAATTGCGGCACTGGTCGCGAACTGGCGAAGAGTGTCCGCGCTGAACGCGATCTCCATGGTTGCCGGCCATTGGACAGGGAGGCCTCGTTCCGCGAAGGCGATGGCGGGTTCCAACGCTTGCGCCCACCCAAGTGAACCGAACCGCTCCAGCGCTGCCGAGAGGCCCGCGACGGCGCCCGGCACGGCGATGGATTCCCCGCCCACTTGGTTGCGATCTTCCACCACTTTCGGCCAAGTGAACAGCGCATCGTGACCGGATGAGCCAGTATCCAGGGCGTAGCGCGCAGTATCCAGGGCCTTTGGCGCGATCATCCCGAAGTCGACGACATGCACTTCGCCGGTAGCCGCTTCGCCGTAGAGCAGGAACCCGCCGCCGCCGATACCGCTCATCCATGGCTCGACCACGCCAAGCGCCAACGCCGTCGTCACGGCGGCATCCATGGCATTGCCACCGGCTTCGAGCACCCGAACACCCGCTTCCGAAGCCATGAAATGCTGGCTTGCCACAATTCCATGTTGTCCGGTTGCGGCGGGCCTGCTGAGAGTGAAGTGATCGGAGAGGACGGGTGGCGGAGAAAGAGGCATAGGCAGGCGGTTGATCCCCGAGGATGATGGCGAGATCTGACCCTAAGGCCCTTCGCGCTGCTTCGCCACCCTTCACAAGCCAAATGTCAGCGCCGACTTGGGAACTATGGAGTGCTGGGTCAATGAGCGGCCGGCTGCGCCTTCGTCATGGCACTGCCGCCGATTCGTGGTATGCACTGACCGCTGGTACGACGCGCTCGCTGGCGCCACCCGTTTTTTGTCGGGCCGTTCATCTGCCTGTTTTGTCTTTCTGACGCGGAGAGAGGATGCCAATGCCGGTCGAAGCACCGCTTCAAGTCCACGAGAGCAAGGTTCTGCCCGAGTGGATCGACTACAACGGCCATATGAATGTCGCATATTATGTCTTGGCTTTCGATCATGCCACAGACTCTTTCTTCAATTATTTAGGAATCGGAGAAGAATACAAAAACAAATACAATTTTTCTACATTTACCCTGGAAGGTCATATCACTTACGACCGTGAAGTCCTTCAAGGCGACCCCCTGTCGTTCAAGACCTATCTTCTCGACTACGATGAGAAGCGATTGCATTATTTTCACGAGATGTACCATGCGAACCAGGGGTATCTGGCTTCGACCAACGAACTGATCACCATTCATATCGATATGAGCGTTCGGCGCTCTGCTCCTTTCGCGCCGGAATTGCTGACGAAGCTCGAGGAAGTGATGGAAGCGCACCGGCATCTGCCGCGACCGGAAAAGGTTGGCAGGACGATTGGGATTCGACGTAAGGCGAGGTAAGCTGCTGTATGCGTTTCTTTGGGATAATGATGCTCTTGGTTCTCGCCGCTGCGCCAGCCCGCGCCGACTGCGTTGACCCTCCGGAGCCTGGGGTTAACTGGGTCCGATGCTATTTCGACGGACGAAGCTTCGAAGGTGTCGATTTATCCGGCGCCAACCTGAGGGGCGCTACCTTCAGCCGCGGTAATCTCTCGAATTCGGACCTGTCAGGCGCCAGCGTTTCCGGGGCGAAGTTCATTTCCACAACCCTCCACAATGTCGACTTCTCCGGGGCTACATTGCGTGAGGCAGACTTCACCAATGCGGACCTGGCAGGAGCGTCGTTCGAAGGCTCCGATCTGCGGCAGGCACGGTTTTTCCGTGCGAACCTTCGGAATGCCGATTTCTCGGGCGCCCAGATGCGCGGGGCCGACCTGTTCCAGGCAGACCTTTCCGGCGCCCTTTGGATTAATGGCGAACGACGCTGTGCGGAGGGCTCGCGAGGCCAATGCCGCTAGTGAGGCCCGCCATCGGGATAGGGCTGCTCGACACCGCACGGAGGATTGTGCAGCACGAGCAAACCCTTCTGATGGGGCTGGCTATTGTTACGGGCCTTGCTGCCAGCCTCGGCGCCGTGGCTTTTCGGGAACTGCTGACGCTGTTCCAGTGGATCGCCTTCGGAACCTTTGATGACAACCTGATCGATGCGCTGACCGGGCTGCCGTGGTGGCAGCGGCTGCTGGTACCCGCTGTCGGCGGCTTGCTGGTTGGATATTTCATCTTCCGCTTCGTGCCCGGCGGCCGGCCGGTCGGCGTGCCGCAGGTAATGGAAGCCAGTGCCATGCACGGCGGTAACATGTCCCTGACACAAGGGATACGGGGGGCGATCGCCAATGCCGCCACCTTGGGTTTTGGCGGTTCGGCCGGTCGTGAAGGCCCGGTGGTGCACTTCGGCGCGACCATCGGCTCCAAGTTCGCCCGGTGGTTCCGTCTCTCCCGCGACCAGTCCCGCACCTTACTCGCCTGCGGCGTGGCGGGAGCGGTGGCAGCTTCATTCACCGCACCGCTTGCCGGCGTGTTTTTCGCCTTGGAGGTGGTGATCGGATATTACGCGTTGGCGGCATTCGCGCCGATCGTGTTGGCGTCGCTGGTGGCGACCATCGTATCCCGCCAGATCTATGGCGATTTTCCGGCCTTTGTGATCCCCAACTATACGATTTCCTATTTCGAGTTCCCCGCCTTCGCCATGCTGGGCGCCGCCGCGGCGATCATGGCGGTGGCGTT
>CAYYSC010000038.1:0-559 GCA_964474065.1 uncultured Rhodospirillales bacterium
CTGGATCGGAAGACGAGCCGATTATTCTGCCCCCGCCAGACAAGGGCCGGAGGCGGCGCAAGGACTAATTGCCGAGCGGCGCTTCGGCGTGCTACCTCCGGGTCGGTGAAGCGCATCCGGATCAGGGACGCGTCGCATTTTCCAGAAGGGGACGACCGGTGAACACGCCCACGCCGCAGCCGCAACAGCAGGCTACGCAAATCCAGCAGCCCATTACGATCCAGGCCCAGTACGTCAAAGATCTGTCGTTCGAGAATCCCGGTGCGCCTGCGGCTCTCGCCGGGCAAAGTCAGGCTCCCCAGATCAACATCAACCTGGACCTGGACGGCAAGCAACTCGGCGAACGGCAGTTCGAGATTCTGCTCAAAATCAATGCCACAGCGTCGCAGAACGAAACACCGGTGTTCCTCGCCGAACTGACCTATGGAGGGGTCTGTGCGGTGGATGAGCAGATTCCGAAGGAGCAGATCGGCGCCGTTGCCATGATCGAGGGCGCCCGGCAGCTTTTTCCGTTTGCCCGTTCGGTGCTGGCTAATGCAACGCGCGACGGCGGCTTTCC
>CAYYSC010000038.1:569-13945 GCA_964474065.1 uncultured Rhodospirillales bacterium
TTTGCTGATGAATCCGGTTAACTTTGTCGCATTCTACCAGCAGATGGTGGCCCAGCGGCAAGCCAAGCAATCCGAACAGGCTGATCAGACCAACGGCGCCTCCGCTGACGGGCAGAACAACGCCTAATCAGTTTTGGCGCGCAACCAGATCGGATCTTTGAGAGCGCTACCGATAAAGGCCCGGTGGCGCTCCCGTTCCTCCGGCGTTGGTCCGTGCGCTCGGGGCGCGCGCACGGTGACTTCGGGGCCTTTGCTGTAGAGGCCAATCAGCCCAGGTTCGCTCTTCTCCTTTTCGTCCCTGCCGTCAGCCGCCAGCATCAGTCCTGGCTGACGCCCGCCGACCATCTCCAGATACACGGCGGCGAGAAGTTGGCAGTCCACCAGCGCACCGTGCAAGGTCCGGACTGAGAGGTCGATGTTAAAGCGGCGGCACAGTGCATCCAAGCTAGCGGGCGCCCCTGGGTAACGCTTGCGCGCTATTAATAGCGTGTCAATCAGACGCTCGAACGGCATGTCCGGTCGCTTGATCCGGCTCAGTTCCGCATTCAGGAACTTGAGATCGAAGGCACCATTGTGGATCACCAACGGAGCATCGCCGATGAATTTCAGGAAGCGGTCGGCTTCCGTGGCAAACAAGGGCTTGTCCGCCAGGAATTCCGCCGAAAGACCATGCACGGCATAGGCCTCGGCCGGCATGTCCCGTTCCGGATTAAGATAGGCGTGGTAATGCCGACCTGTCGGAATGTGATTCAACAACTCCAACGCCGCGATTTCCACCACCCGGTCGCCCATCAGCGGATCAAGGCCGGTGGTTTCCGTGTCCAGCACGATCTCCCGCATTTTGGCAATCCTCCCTAGCAGTCCCTACGACGCTCGATATCGCGCAGTACCTCGCCCAGAGTGTCCCACGTCATCCGTCGGCCCATGCCTGACGGCACGACATAATCCGCCCGCTTGCGCTTCTCCGCATCCGCCATCTGCTTGGCGCGGATCTGCTCCAGCCGTTCCCTTGTCATACCCGGGCGGGCAAGCACTCGCGCAGCCTGAATATGCGCCGGCGCACTGACCACGATCGTCGCGTCGCAACGCTTGTCGCCACCGGTTTCGAAAAGGAGGGGAACATCGCGGACCGCCATCGGCAAACGCCGACGCGCCACCCGGGCAAGAAAAGCCCGCTCCGCCTCACCCACTAGAGGGTGGAGGATCCGCTCCAGCTTCTTGAGCTTGGCCCGGTGGCCGAATACGCGCTTACCAAGTTCCCCCCGGTCAACAGCACCATTCTTAACGACGCCCGGAAATGCCTCCTCGACGGCAGCCACCGCTGCGCCGCCCGGTTCCATCAACTCGTGCACCGTCGCATCGGCATCGAAGACCGGAATGTTACGACGGCGCAGCATATTCGCGGCCGTGCTTTTGCCCATGCCGATCGAGCCAGTCAGGCCGATCACGAAAACCCCCCTTCTCATGCCACCAAATCCCTTACAATGGAAGCCCGCAATTCCGGCGTCACTTCGGCGTCCACACCGAACCAACGCTGGAATCCAGGCCTCGCCTGATGCAACAGCATGCCCAACCCGTCGACACAACAAAGCCCTCCTTTCCGGGCGTCAGCCAGCAGCGGCGTTTCCAGCGGGACATAAACGATGTCGTAGACCACCGCGTCACCCGGCAAAACGCCAAGATCGATTTCCAGCGGCGACTGGTTGGTCATGCCGAGGGAGGTCGTGTTAACCAGCAATCCAGCACCCGCCAGCGCTGCATCCCGTTCCAGCCAATCGACCACTTCGATCTTGGAACCGAACGCGGCAGCCAGGGCATCCGCCCGTTCACGCGTCCGATTAGTCAACCGCAACGACGGGACACCCGAATGCAGCAAGGCACTGCAAACGGCCCGCGCCGAACCGCCGGCCCCCAAGACCACCGCCGCGCGATCCTTCGGCCAGGCCGGGGCCGACTGTTCCAAGTGGGCCAGAAAACCAAAGCCATCGGAATTATCGCCGTGCAGCGTCCCATCCGGCTGGACCGTGACGGTGTTCACGGCTCCAATTTCCTCCGCTGCCTCACTCCGCACGTGCACCAGCCGGAATGCCGCTTCCTTGTGGGGAAGAGTAACGTTCCAGCCGCGAAAACCCAGTTTCGGCAACGCCCGGAACATCTCGTCCACATCCTGCGGATCGATTGCGAGCGGTATATAAGCGCCATCGATCCCATACTGCTGCAGCCAATAGCCATGGATCCGCGGGGAACGGGAATGAGCAATCGGCCAGCCGATTACGCCAGCGAGCCTCGCAGCACCGGAAATCATCATGCGAACAGCACCCTCTGCTCGCGGAGCTTGGCCAAAAGCGGCAGCAGGGCCATGCCGAGAATGGTGAAAAAGTCCCCTTCGACCCGTTCGAAAAGATGGGCGCCCAGCCCTTCGAGCTGATAGCCGCCGACGGACCGGCAAACTTCCTCTCCCGTCTTATTGAGGTATTCCGCGATGAACTGATCGCTGAGGGGTCTCACCGCGAGGGTTGCGTAGGCCACATGCGCCAGCAATTCCGCCGGTCCGCGCTGTAGCACCGTCGCCGTCACGAGCCGGTGGCTGCGGCCGGAGAACTCCCGCAGCCGCTCTCCTGCCTCCTCGACGGTGCGGGGCTTGTCGAGCCACCGCCCGTCAAATTCGAGCATCTGATCGGCAGCGATAACATAAGCCTCGGGATGGGAACACACGCCGGTCGAAGCCTTCGCCCGTGCCAGCGTGAGGGCGACCTCGCTGACTTGCTGGCCTTTATTGAGGCCTTCTTCCTTGATCGACCCTTCGTCCACAGCGGGCGCATCCACCGAAAAACGCAAACCTGCTTCCCGCAGCAGTGTCGCCCGAACAGCGCTGCCGGAAGCGAGCACCAGGACATGCCGCGTGCTGTCTTCTTCGGTTTCAAACATCATAACCGTTCTCCTCCCGCCCCATATGCCGCTCGTATAATTGCACGATGGCTGCGGCGGTCTCCTCGATCGAGCGGCGGCTCACGTCGATAATCGGCCAATTCTTCGACAGAAAATAGCGCCGGGCTTCCCGGACTTCCCGCTCCACCCGTTCCACATCGACGTAGGCCGTTTCGTTTTCTTCGTTCAACATCAATAAGCGGTTCCGCCGGATCTGAATCAGACGGGCAGGGTGGACGGTCAATCCGATTATTAACGGGCCCGAAAGTTGGGTTAGTTGGCGGGGCAACGGCACTTCCGGAACGAACGGCACGTTCGCTGCTTTCATCCCCCGGTTCGCGAGATAAATGCAGGTCGGGGTCTTCGAAGTCCGGGAGACGCCGACCAGCACAAGGTCGGCTTCCTTCAGCGTGCTGAGTCCCTGCCCGTCGTCATGAGCCATGGTGTAATGCATCGCTTCGATGCGGTCGAAATAGGCAGCATCCAGATTATGCTGGCGTCCGGGAAGACCACGCGACCGGCCGCCCGCGTGACTGGCAATCGCGGCCATCACCGGATCGAGCAGCGGCACGTATTGAACATTCATCTGCCGGCAGGCGTGCTCGAGGGTGGCACGCAGCGCTTCATCCACCACCGTGCTGAGCACCAAGCCGGGATTTTTCGCAATACCGTCAATCACACGCTCCATTTGGGCAGCGCTACGGACCAGAACCCAGAAATGCTCGGTCGTCTGCAGGTCTTCGAACTGGACCAAGCAAGCCCGGGCAACGCTGCGGACCGTGTCGCCCGTTGCGTCGGAAACGAGATGCAGGTGCAGGTGCGCGTCGGCATTCATGGGCGGGAATTCATTCTGGATATAACACGCGGGAAAAACCGGGGATAAACGGTGCAGAAGTCGACTTCACTAACAGGTCGCAGCACGGGGAGCGAGAGTGCTCCCGATCATTCAACTGTTCGGCTGGAAAAATCCCCGTTGGGGAAAACCGGAACCACAGCCTGGAATGTGGGATTTACCCCCATCTTTCCCCTCTACCGTCGTAGCATCCACGTTCTCGAAACCCCGTGTATGCCCTACGCCTAGCTTGAGTTATGCACATTTTCCACGCAGTTATTCACAATGCACAGGGTGCGCTTTTCTGCGCATGTGGAATGCGTTAATCCCCACCTTTCCAGGGTCCAACAACCACAACAACCATTTTAACCTTTTAAGTGGTAGTAGATGCAGGGCATGTTCGCGTTCGAAATTTTCCGGCCCTCTCCTGCCAACCGAGATCGCCATGAAGCCGCTTTTATCCAGCCTACGGGGGCAACAGCCGAGCATTCCGCCGATTTGGCTCATGCGTCAGGCGGGTCGTTACCTGCCGGAATATCGCGCCTTGCGGCAGCAGGCTCCGGACTTCGTCCAGTTTTGCCTTGACCCGGAGATGGCTGCGGAAGCCACGCTCCAGCCGATCCGCCGGTACGACATGGATGGCGCTATTCTGTTTGCCGACATCTTGTTAATCCCGCACGCTCTCGGCTGCCGGGTCCGGTTTGAACCTGGCGTTGGGCCTGTATTCGAACCGATTACATCGCCCAACGCGCTCAGTCCGGGTAGCGATTGGCTGGACATGCTACATCCGGTCGGCGAGACAGTTCGGCGCGTAAAAGCAGCTTTGCCGGCGCGAACAACCCTGATCGGCTTTGCCGGCGCGCCCTGGACCGTGGCAACGTATCTCGTCGAGGGTGGGACGAGCCGCGATCATGCCAAGACGCGGGCCTGGGCCTTTGGCGATCCCGAAGGCTTCGATCTCCTCATCCGACGGCTGGTCGAAACGACCGTCGATTATCTTTCCATGCAGATCGATGCCGGCGCTGAAGTCGTGCAGCTCTTCGACAGCTGGGCGGGCGCTCTTCCGGCGGACGGGATACGCCGATGGAGCCTCGGCCCTTGCGTTGCGATCGCAACAGCGCTGGGAGCGCGTCATCCAGAAACGCCAGTGATCGTTTTCCCGCGGGGAGCAGGTCCTGCAACAGCTTGGTTTGCCACGAGCGGCGCGTTCGCCGGCGTTGGCATTGACAGCAGCATTCCGCCGGAATGGGCGGCGGCTGTGCTGCAGCCGAACGTAGCGGTGCAAGGCAATCTCGATTCGATCGTCCTGAAAGTAGGCGGAGATACCCTTACGGAGAGCGCTGCGGCTATTCGCCAAGCATTCCAGGGCGGCCCGCATATCTTCAACCTCGGGCACGGGGTGGTGCCGCAAACTCCGCCGGAGCATGTGGCCGAGCTGGTGGCTTACCTTCGGGGCGAAGGCTGATTGATGGAGGACTTCCTCGCCTCCGCCTATCTCTGGACCAAGACTCTGCATATCCTTTCGGTAATTTCCTGGATGGCGGGCCTACTCTATCTGCCCCGCCTGTTTGTCTATCATTGCGAGGCGGAACCAGGCGCGCCAGACAGCGAGCGCTTCAAGACAATGGAGCGCCGCTTGCTGCGCGGGATCATGAACCCGGCCATGATCGCCACCTACATTTTTGGCATCGCGCTGCTGCTGACACCCGGAATCGTAGACTGGAACGCCGGCTGGATCTATGTGAAGCTGGCAGCGGTTGCCGCGATGACCGGCGCCCATCATGTTTTCTCGACCTGGCGCAAACGCTTTGCGGCCGACGGGCTACGTCACTCACCGCGAGTTTACCGGATGGTCAACGAAATTCCGGCAGTATTAATGATTGTTATTGTGGTCATGGTCGTTGTCAGGCCTTTATAGGCGGAGCGGCAGGTCAGTTTTCGTAAAAGGCAATTGACCGGCCTTGAGGGCCACCCTATATCCAAGTTGCCTGGACAAGGGCTAACAGCCCCGCGAGCAATCATCTTTACCGCGATCCAGTCTGGGTTCGACCTTCCTTCATTTTGCGCCCGCAGCATCGTTTTCGCGCGGACGCTGTCCCGACCACTCATTGAGAAGACTTAGCCGTGCTGCAAGAAGTTACGCAGTCGATGAATCTCCAGGAATTGAAGCGCAAGCCGCCGACCAAGCTGTTGGAGCTCGCGGAAGAGCTGGAGATCGAGAACGCCAGCACCCTGCGTAAGCAGGACATGATGTTCGCCATCCTCAAGGAATTGGCTGAACAAGGCACGACCATCATGGGCGATGGCGTGATCGAAGTTTTGCCCGATGGATTTGGTTTTCTCCGCTCCGCCGACTCCAATTATTTGCCAGGACCGGACGACATCTATGTGTCGCCGAACCAGGTGCGGCGGTTCGGTTTGCGCAGTGGCGATACGGTGGAAGGCGAAATCCGCGGCCCTAAACAGGGCGAGCGCTATTTCGCCTTGGTTAAATGTACGGCGATCAATTTTGAGGAGCCGGATAAGGTCCGCCAGCGGATCAATTTTGATAACCTGACGCCGCTTTACCCGGACGAAAAACTGAAGATTGAATTCGACAATCCGAAAGAAAACGACCGGACGACACGCGTCATCGATCTGATTTCGCCGCTTGGCAAAGGGCAGCGTGCACTCATTGTGGCGCCGCCGCGGACCGGCAAGACCGTGATGCTCCAGAACATCGCCCATGCGATCGCGGAGAATAATCCTGGTGTCTACCTGATCGTCCTGCTGATCGACGAACGGCCGGAAGAGGTCACCGACATGGAGCGCTCCGTGAACGGGGAGGTCATTTCATCCACGTTTGACGAGCCAGCTTCGCGCCATGTGCAGGTAACTGAAATGGTCCTCGAAAAGGCAAAGCGCTTGGTCGAGTACAAACGGGACGTGGTCATTCTGCTGGATTCCATTACCCGGTTGGCCCGCGCCTACAACACCGTGGTTCCCTCGTCAGGTAAGGTGCTGACCGGCGGCGTCGATGCGAACGCGCTGCAGCGTCCGAAGCGGTTCTTCGGTGCGGCCCGCAATATTGAGGAAGGCGGCAGCCTCTCGATCATTGCGACGGCCTTGATCGACACCGGTTCCCGTATGGACGAAGTCATCTTCGAAGAATTCAAGGGGACCGGCAACTCCGAAATCGTCTTGGAACGGAAACTGGCCGACAAGCGGATCTGGCCTGCGATCGATATCGGCAAGTCGGGCACCCGGAAGGAAGAACTGCTGGTCGACCGCGCAGATCTGCAAAAGATGTGGGTGTTGCGCCGCGTGCTAATGCCCATGGGCTCGCAGGACGCAATGGAATTTCTTATTAACAAGCTCAAAGAGAGCAAGAACAACGCGGACTTTTTCCAGTCTATGAACCAATAATGGCGCCGGTTATCAGGACCGGCGGCGGCTCATTTGCGTCCGGTCAGGACGCAAAGCTGTTCAAACAGAATATTCGCAGCCAGAAAGGCTGTGTTATTGGTCGGGTCGAAGGGCGGGGCGACCTCCACGAGATCCGCGCCGACCACGTCCAGGCCGGTCAATCCGCGCACCAGCATCAGGGCTTCCAGAGAGCTGAAGCCACCAACTTCTGGCGTACCGGTCCCGGGCGCGAACGCCGGATCGACGCTGTCGATATCGAACGAGAGGTAACAGGGGCCCGCCCCCACAACGTTACGGGCTTCTGCGATCGTATCCAGGATGCCGCGGTCATAGACTTCCTCGATCAGCATTACCCGCATCCCGCTGTCATAGCTGAACTGCCATTGATCGGCAGAGCTTAGGGATCCGCGAATGCCGATCTGTATGGTCCGTTTTGGATCGATCAAGCCTTCCTCTGCAGCCCTTCGGAAAGGCGTGCCGTGTTGGAAGCGCGAGCCGAAATAATCGTCGCCGGTATCGCAATGCGCGTCGATATGAACGAGCCCGAGCGGCTCGTCCGGACCGGTGAGTGCGCGCAGGATCGGCAACGTGATGGAATGATCGCCGCCGACGGCTAAGGCTGTCACGCCGGCTGTCCGGAAATCGCGAAAAGCGGCTTCGATATCCCCATGGGCGGCGACCAGTTCGTACGGGTGTTCGATAATTACGTCACCGCCGTCGACCACCTGGGCGGCTTCGAAGGGGGCAGCGCCGGTGACCTGGTTTACCCGCCGAATCAGGCTGGAGTGGTTGCGCACTTCCCGCGGTCCGTGGCGCGTGCCGGGCCGGTTGGTGACGCCACCGTCGAATGGCACGCCGATGATTGCAATGTCCGCCGGCTTTTCAGGGCTGTAAACCGGTAGCCGCATAAAGCTTGGAATACCGGTGTAGCGTGGCCGAAAAGTGGATGGGTCATTCATGAACTCTGTTCCGAAATGCTCGCGGGATTGGGTCCTGTCCGCCTCATTTGAGGATCGGCAAGCCAGCGCGCTACCTTCTTCAGCAACAAAGCGCGGTCAACCGGCTTGCTGATGTAATCGTTCATTCCGGCAGCAAGGCATGCCTCCCGGTCTTCGGCAAAGGCGTGGGCTGTCATGCCGATAATCGGCACCTCTGCCGCTCCGTTATCCAGCGCCCGGATTTGCCGGGTAGCTTCAAGCCCGTCCAGGCGGGGCATCTGAACGTCCATCAGCACCAGGTCGATCTGCTTTTGTTGCAACAATTGGACGGCCAAATGACCATTCTCTGCGATCTGGACGTCGTATGGATGGGCGGCGGTCAACATCGCGGTTGCCACAGTCTGATTGACGGCGTTGTCCTCGACCAGAAGAATGCTGGCCGTTTGCTTGTCTCCCGGCGTTCTAGCCAGGGAGAGGGGATCGGTAGGGGAAAGCGGGATTTTATTACCAGCGAGGTCCTCCTCTGCCGGTTTCTTCGAGGCGCAGCTCGTTTCCGATGTTTCAAGAAGGATTTGATGCACGGTCCGGTTGGTCGAGGGGACGGCGATGATCTGATAGAATCGGCTCTCCGGTAAGAGGCTTGCTTTGGTCATGAAGCTGGGTGGCGCGAGCACGAGAAACCGGCTTGAAAATCCAGCTACCGAAACGAGCCGTTCGAGGCAGCCGGGGGTTGCCAGCAACTCCCAACTGACGATGACCGATCTTCGCGAAGGACCAGCTACCACGCTGGTCCGAGCCAATGACTTTTTCAATTCGCCAAGGTTCTCAACCACTTCAAAAGAGATCCCGGCCTGGGAAAGCCAGTCTTCGAACCAGGAGCAGATCAGGGGGTTGGCAGATGCGACCAGTACGTCCTCTGCGATCCCAGGAAGGCACGGGGCATGAGTGGGACCCGCGGGTTGGAGAGGCAGGGTGACGCGGAAGCAGGTGCCGCATCCGACCGAACTCTGGACGGTGATAGTGCCGCCCATCAGTTCGATGAGTTGTCGCGAAATGGCGAGCCCTAATCCTGTCCCGCCGTACTCACCGCTGGTCGATGTACTGGCTTGAGTGAATCGGTTGAACAAGTCTTCCTGGGCGTGTTCCGGAATGCCAATGCCGGTGTCCTCGATCTCAAACCGGAGTGACCATTGCTGGCCTGAGAGATCCGCAGAGACGCCCAATCGGACACCCCCCCGCTTCGTGAATTTGATCCCGTTCCCTACAAGGTTGAAGAGTACTTGGCGCAAGCGCCCAAAATCGCCGATCCATTCTTCTGGCATGTCGGATGTCAGGGTGGCGACGACGGCTAGGCCTTCCTCAGCCGCCTTTACTCCAAGCGGCGCTATTACATTCTCGACAAGTTCCGAAAGACGGAAGGGCTCGGCGATGATTTCAAGGCATCCAGCCTCTATTTTCGAATGATCGAGTATATCGTTAATGATCGCGAGCAGCGATTCTCCGGAATGCTGTAGAATTTTTAGGTAATACCGTTGGTGTTCGGTTAAACCAGTCTCAGCCAGCACGCAGCACATGCCGAGGACGCCGTTCAAGGGCGTGCGGATCTCATGGCTCATGGTCGCGACGAACTCGGACTTGGCACGGCTGGCTTGTTCGGCCAGTTCGCGAGCCTTCCGCAGTTCCGTTACATCTGTGGCAATGGCAACGGTGCTGCCATCTCGGGTGTGCCGTTCGTTAATCAACAAAGTACATCCGTCCGCGAGTTTCAGCTCTGTCGCGCCTGCGGCGGCGCGATGGGTATCTATCCGCCGGTCAATCCACGTTGCCGGATCGACGTCGGGCGGCACAGCGCCTGCATTCGCTTTCGCCCGGATAAACTCGTCAAACGACATTCCGACGTACGGAGCGATATCCCGGTGCAATCCCGCGAACCGATCGTTAAACAGGCAAAGGCAATCCTCGCGGTCCCAGATGGAGAAGGCAGAGTCCATGGTCTGGACCGCGTCCAGGAACTGGTATTGGACCTCGGCAAGCTGACGCTCAACATGCGCACGGGCATCAATTTGGCGTTTTTCGGCATCAATATTGAAGGCAAGGCCCCGGTAACCCGTAAAGCACCCGTTCATGCCATAGCAGGGAACGCCGGTCGTTCGCATCCACCGACCATTGGCCGGCCCGTATTGATATTCAAAGCCATCAATCGGTTGGCGCGCAGCGACGCAGCGCTCCACTCGCGCGATATAGTCCGGCGAAACGTTCTTGGCGATCAATTCCCGGCGGGTTTTGCCATAGTTGGCTTCAGGCTCCACACCGGCCAGGTGCTTGATGCTGCGGGACATGAAAGTGAAGCGGTCCGCAGCATCCGTCTCCCAAAGCCAGCCTTGCACGGTTGAGGTGACGTACTCGATCCGGGCATGGGCGAGTGCTCGCTCTTGGACCAGCGTGGCGCGCGTCTCTGCGACCTTGCGGTTGGCCCGCGCAGAACATCGATGGGCGGTCCGGACCCATCCTGCTACCGCTGAAACGGCAATCGCCAGGCTCCCCATACAGGCGGCCCAGACGCTCCAGGCGTTCCAAGTGATGTCAAGTAAGGAGCCAATACAAGTGATAGCCGCGGGCGACAGAACCGCGGCTAGGATCCCAATCTTGGTTTGAAGCATCTTGTTCATGCGCTCGGGGCCCGGCAGAGAATCGCTCAGCCCAGCAGGCAACCGGCTGACGAGATCTCCAAGGAACTGCAGCGCTCGTTATAGAGCGCATGAGCTTAATCAAACCCTAAGTTCAGACAAATGCCTTTCTATTTTTATCCTCTGAAAATTATCATTATTCATGACTGCGGTAGATATATTCAAAACATACTTGAAACAATTGGAAATATCCTTGAATATTTCGCAGAAAATAAAAACGCGCAAACTATAGCATAATGAGTTTCCTCTATGTTGGGAGGGCTGCAAAGAGACGCTGCCTTCCGCGGTTCACGAGAGCTGTTTTTCGATTTCTTCCCTCAACTTGGGGTCGTTCGGCAGGGTGCGTGATGGATAAGCGCCAACAAGGTCGCCGTTCGCATCGATTAGATATTTGTGAAAGTTCCAGCGCGGTGCGGCAGCCTCGCCGAGAGTGTCTTCAATCCATCGGTAAAAGGGATGTGCCTCCGGCCCGAGAACCTTGACCTTCGCGGTCATCGGGAAGGTCACCTTGTAAACGGAGGAGCAGAAAGCAGCGATCTCGTCGTCAGAGCCGGGCTCTTGCTCGCCAAAATCGTTGCTCGGCACACCCAAAACGACCAGGCCGCGGTCTTTGTAGGTGTCCCACAAGTGCTGCAAACCACCATACTGCGGCGTGAACCCGCATTCGGAGGCTGTATTGACAATCAGGATTGGCTGCCCGGCCCAGTCCTTCAGTGAGATTTCGCCGGCGGCGATGCCCGGAAAGGTGAACGAATGGGCGGTTGTCATTGGACCGCTCCTCTACTGCAGCGTTGCTTGCAAAACGTCTCATACTGATGCCCGCTCCCGCAATCCGCTTTACGAGTCAGGCAGCGTATCGACGACTTCTTGCGCTACGGAGTAACTGAAGCCCGCACGGCAGAGAGCGGCGAGAGCCCGGCGCCGACGTTCCGTGTCTTGGCTGTCTCCGCCATACGGACCAAGGCGCCGACGTTGCGCGTAACGATGGGCGGCAGCTCGTTCTTCGGAATCCGGTTGATCCGATGCCATTGCAGTGTCGATGGCTTGAGCATCCAGACCTTTTGCCTGCAAACGGCTGCGGATAGCTCTGGCTGACCGGCCGCGATTGCGCAAAGTGCGCACCTGCGTGGCGGCGTAAGCTGCATCGTCCACTGCACCCATTGCCTGCAAGCGTTCGAGGATGCGGTCGATCTCAGCGTCTACGGATTCTGGCTCCGGCGCGTCGGTTCCCGTGCGCGCGGCATGCCGGCAGATCCGGCGCCAGAGTATCCGCCGCAGGTTCTCGCGGCTTGTTGCATACCGGGCCACATAGGAGAGAGCCGCCTGGTAAAGGTCCATGGAAAGTAACCTTTCTGACAAGTGCGGGAATTATTGACACGGGCCGTGTAAGCGCCGATATTCCTCGCTTTCTTCAACCGGAAGCAATAGCGGAGCAACCCCGTGACCCAGGCTTTGATGCCCACCTATGGCGAACGCACCCTCACGTTTGTGCGGGGCGAAGGGGCGTACCTCTTCGACGCCAGTGGGCGACGATTCCTGGACTTCGGGGCAGGGATTGCCGTAACCTCTATCGGTCACTCGCATCCCCACATGGTCAAGGTTCTTCAGGACCAGGTGGCGCAGGTCCTGCATACGTCAAACCTGTACTTGATCCCGAACCAGATCAAGGCCGGCGAACGACTTTGCGAGAACTCATTCGCGGATGTTGTTTTCTTTGGCAATTCGGGCGCCGAAGCCAACGAAGGCCTGATCAAGCTGGTACGGAAACACCACGCGCATCATGGCCATCCGGAGCGCTATCGGATGATTACCATCGAGGGCGCCTTCCATGGCCGGACGCTGGCAACCATTGCGGCGGGCGGTAACCCAAAACACTTGGAAGGCTTCGGCCCGCCGGTGGAGGGGTTCGATCAGGTGCCGTTCGGCAACATGAACGCGCTGCGTGATGCGATCACCAAGGAAACGGCGGGAGTCCTTCTGGAGCCGGTGCAAGGAGAGGGCGGCATCCGCCCGATGGACCTCGATTACTTGCGCGAAGTGCGCAAGGCTTGTGACGAGTTCGGTATTTTAATGTGCCTGGACGAAGTCCAGTGCGGCATGGGCCGGACAGGCAAGCTGTTCGCGTACGAGTGGGCCGGGATCGAGCCGGACGTGATGGCAGCGGCGAAAGGGCTTGGCGGCGGCGTGGCCGTCGGCGCGGTGCTGGCGACGAAGAAAGCCGCGGTCGGCATGACGGCCGGAACGCATGGTTCCACCTACGGCGGCAATCCCTTGTCGACCGCTGCGGTTAATGCGGTGCTGGACGTGGTGCTGGAGGATGGGTTCCTCGATCATGTTGTGGAAAGGGGCAACTACCTCCGGGCGGAGTGTGAGAAACTCGTCGAAAGGCATCCGAAGGTCTTTGGCGACGTCCGTGGCGCCGGGCTAATGCTGGGCTTGGTGGCAGTGCCACCGAACGGCGAAGTGGTTGGCAAGGCTACTGAAAAGGGCCTGTTGACGGTTCCGGCGGGCGACAATGTCGTTCGCCTGATTCCGCCGCTCACCGTCACTGACGCGGAGGTCGACGAGGCAATCAAGATCCTCGAT
>CAYYSC010000039.1:0-10735 GCA_964474065.1 uncultured Rhodospirillales bacterium
GCGGATCAGGTCCGGCAGCGGGATCTTTACCGGGCAGACCTCCGCACAGCGGCCGTTCAGGGTGCAGGCGTGGGGCAGGTCCTTCGCCGTCTCCAGCGACTGTAGGGCAGGGGTCAGCACGCTGCCCATCGGCCCCGGATAGGGTGAGCCGTAGGGATGGCCGCCGATGACACTGTAAACCGGACAATGATTGATGCAGGCGGCGCAGCGGATGCAGCGCAGCATGGGCCGCATTTCACCCGCCAGCATTTGCGTCCGGCCGTTGTCGACCAGAACGATATGCATCTCCTCCGGGCCGCTCGTCTCGCCGGGGCGGCGCGGGCCGGTGAAGAAGCTGGTGTACTGCGTGAACTCGATGCCGAGGGCGGAGCGTGCCAGGAGGCGCAGCAGCACAAGTGCGTGCTCCGGCGTCGGCACCACCTTCTCGATGCCGGCGGTGACGATGTGCATGCGCGGCAACTCGGTAGTCAGTTCCGCGTTGCCCTCGTTCGTGACCGTGCAGACACTGCCCGTCGATGCGATCAGAAAGTTCGCGCCGGAAATGCCGACATCGGCGCCGACATATTTCGGCCGCAGTTCGTGCCGGGCGCTTTCGACCAGCGTGCCGACTTCGCCGCCGATTTTCGGCTCCTTGTGGTGCACGGCGAACAGGTCGGCCACTTCCTCCCGCGTCTTGTGCATGGCGGGAATGACGATGTGGCTTGGCGGCTCTTCGGCGAGCTGGATGATGTGCTCGGCGAGGTCCGTCTCCACCCGCTCGATCCCGGCGTCGGCGAGCGCTTTGGGGAGGCCGATCTCCTCGCCCAGCATGGATTTGACCCGCGTGACAGACTTGGCTTCCGCCTTTTGGCAAAGGTCGATGACCAGGCGGCAGGCTTCCTCGGGCGTTTCCGCCCAATGGACATGGGCACCGGCGGCGGTCGCGTTCTTCTCGAACTCAGCCAGGTAATGATCGAGATGGGCGAGAGTGTGGTCTTTGATCCGCGAGCCGATCTCCCGCGCCGCTTCGAATTCGGGATACTTCGCGAGAACATCGTGCCGGCGGCTCTGCAGCAGCCCAATGGTACGGTCGAGGCCGGTTTTCAGGTTCGGGCGGCCAAGAGCTTCGTGCGCTTCCTCCCGGAAGGCAGCGGCGGAACGGGCGGCAGTGCTCATGGTTGAGCCGAGCCTCCAAGCCCAGGCCCGTCCGCCATGCCGGCCAGCACCTCCGCCGGATGGAACACCCGGATATCCTTCCGTCCATCCCGGCTGAGCTTGCCCGCCATGTTCATCAGACAGCCGAGATCGGCCGCGAGCAGCGTGTCCGCCCCCGTCGCCTGAATCTGCCGGCTCTTGTCCGCGACGATGGCAGTCGAGATGTCCGGGTACTTCACCGCAAATGTCCCGCCGAAGCCGCAGCAGGCGGTCTCGCCCTCCAATGGCAACATCGTTAGCCCCCGCACGTGCTGTAGCAGGGCCAGCGGCTGGCGATAAACGCCCAGCTCCCGCAGGCCAGAGCAGGTGTGATGGTAGGTTGCCTTGCCCGGGTAGAGCACGTTCGTTGGATGCCAGTCGCGCACGTCGTGCAGAAAACTCAGAATTTCATAACACTTGGCCGCCAGGGCTTCGGCCTTTGCCTGCCATTCGGGTTCGTCAGCGAATAGGGCAGGGTAGTGGGTCTTGACCGTTGCGAGGCAGGAGCCGGACGGCGCCACCGCATAGTCGAATTCGCTGAAGGCCTCGATCGTCCGCTTGGCCAAGGGCTTCGATTCCACCCGCGCGCCGGAGTTCAGACCGGGCTGCCCGCAGCAGGTCTGCGTTTCGGGCACGGAGACGCGGCAGCCAGCCTGTTCCAGCAGCTTCAACGTCGCGAAACCGATCTCCGGCCGGATCGCATCGACCAGGCAGGTCACCAGCAGGCCGACATGGGGCGTGTTTTCACTCATGCCCAGCTTTTTAACCGCTCCGCAGAGCGGTGGCGAGCCCGTGCCAGGCTGCGGCCGCTCAAGGCGGCAATCGGCCCAAGTGCGAGCAAGTGGGCAACCATCACGCCTTGCGCGCCGCCCCAGACCGCGAGGGGCCAGGCCAATGCGACGAACATCGGCATGAGCAGCCAGGCATCGCGGGCGCGATGCGCCTCGAGCCGGCGGGCGGTCAGTTCGATCCATTGCCCTGCGACGAAGCACCGGGCCACCAGCACGAACGCGGCGATATCGAGAATTGGTGCGGCTGCCGCATAGGCCGAACCATAAAGAGACTGGACGATATCCTGGCCGAGGACGAGGAAGCCGAGCAGACCTCCGCCCGCGACAGCGGCGAGTAACAGACGGAGCCGCTGGCGCTGGGCAAGCCAAGCTGGGGAATCCGCGGCCAGTGCCGCGAGCCGCGGCTGGAACCACTGGGCCAGCGTCTGCCCGATTGCTCCCGCCAGATGCAGGAGCCGCAGCGCGGCGTTGTAAATGCCCGCTGCCGCTTCTCCCAGCAGCAAGCGGACCAGCAACGTATCGAGGTGACTGTAGACGATCCCGGCGGACTGGCTGGCAAGGAAAGGGCCGGCAGTCGTGAGCACGGGTGCGGGAACCGACCCGCCGGGCAGGAGCTGCATCGCCCAAACGGACGCAGCGGCCAGTTGTGCTGCTCGAATGGCGACCCAAAGCCAGGCAACGACCGCAGGACCGAGATCGGTGGCAAAGGATGCAAGCGCAGTGGCGAGGATTGCGGCGTTCGCCGGCAAGACAATGCTTGCGACCGTGGTTTCCCGCTTTCGGGAGCGAAGCGCCGCAACCACGATGTCCACACCGCCGGCCAGTCCCATCATCATGAGATAGGGTGCGATTTCCAAGCTCGCCGAAACGCTCCACGCCCAGGCGAAGGCGGCCAGACCGAGCATTAGAACACAACAGAAGGCGGCAAACGCGCGCCCGATCTGCTTCAACAGCGCCCGCAGCGCCTCCGGCTGCCGGGCGCCGCGGTCGAGAATGTAGGCAGAAAAGCCCGCGGCGGGGGCCAATGCCAGCAGCCCGGCGAGCGCGAACCGGCTCGCGAATTCCCCGAACAGCGCTGGCTGCCATCCCGCTGCCAGGATTACCATCGCCAGCCCCGGACCCGCGATCCGCGCCGCCTGGGTCACGCCCAGCAAGACTGCATCGCGTGGAACGCGTCCCGTCAGCCGCCAGGACGCTGCCAAGGAATTAGCCCCAAAGCTTCGCGGAGGGCGGTTCCACCAGGCTGCCGCGGTAGGTCAGGCCGTTTTCCCGGTCTTTTGCCATCAGGAGCGGGCCGTCGATGTCCACGATCTCCGACTGGGCGGCCACGAGCGTCGCCGGCGCCATTGCCAGCGAACTGCCGACCATGCAGCCGGTCATGATCCGGAAACCACGGCGTTTGGCTTCCTCGGCGACGGCCAGCGCTTCGGTCAGGCCGCCGGTCTTGTCCAGCTTGATGTTGATGAAGTCGTACCTGCCCTCGACCTTGCCGAAGTCCGCCCGGGTGTGAAACGACTCATCGGCGCAAAGCGGGACCGGATGCGGGAAACCGGCGAGGCAAGCGTCGTCTGCTACCGCAACCGGCTGTTCGATCATGGCGACACCGAGCTTTGCCAGCGCCCGGCACAGCGCTTCCGCCTCCGCGGGCTTGGCGCCTTCGTTGGCATCAACGATCAGTTTCGCCTCCGGCGTGGCGGCGCGGACGGCGGCCACGCGCGCCTCGTCCTGGCCGTCTCCCGCCAGCTTCAGTTTCAGCACGGGCCGGGCTTTTTGAGCAGCTGCGGCGGCGCCCATGGCCTCTGGCGCATCGAGGGAAAGCGTGTAGGCCGTGGTAAGAACCGGAGGGGCAGGAATCCCCGCCAGTTCCCAAACGCGTTTTCCAGCCCGTTTTGCCTCCAGGTCCCAGAGAGCGCAGTCCACCGCATTCCGCGCCGCGCCAGCCGGCAACATCCCCTGCAATTCATCCCGTCCGGCGCCGCCCGCAATGGCAGCCGCAACGCTGTCGATCTGCGTGATGACGCTGTCAATGCTTTCCCCATAACGCGGATAGGGGAAGGCCTCGCCGAGTGCTGTGATGCCGTCCGCCTCAACGGTAACTTCGACCACCCGGGATTCTGTCCGCGCGCCGCGGGAAATCTTGAATTCTGCTGCTAGAGGAAAGACCCGTTCTTTGGCCTGTAGCACCATCATAGGACAGCGAGCCGGTCGACGATCGGGCCAACGCCGGTGGTGAGAGGATCGACGCACGGGAGGCCTAACTTGTCCTCATGTTCCTTGAGGTAACGTTCTGCCAAGTGAGGTTCCAACAGGTGCGTGTCGATGCAGATCCCAACGAATTGGGCTCCCGGATTGGTCAGGGTAGCCAGCGAGACGTAGGGCCGGAAGCAGTCCTCCAACCGCGGGATCGGCGCGTGCTTCAGGCCGCGCATATGCGTCCGCGTCGGCTCGTGACAGAGCACCATTGCGTCCGGCTGAGCGCCGTGGATGAGGCCCACGGTCACGCCGGAAAAGGCGGCGTGGAACAGGGAGCCCTGGCCTTCGATAATATCCCAATGATCGGGATCGTTGTCGGGCGACAGCCATTCGGCAGCGCCGGAGATAAAGTCCGCGATAACCGCATCAATCGCAATGCCCCGCTCCGCGATGAAGATGCCGGTCTGGCCGGTGGCGCAGAAATCGGCCTTCATGCCTCGGCGCTCCATTTCCTGCGCGACGGCCAGGGCCGAATACTTCTTTCCCACGGAGCAGTCCGTGCCGACAGTGAGCAGCCGCTTGCCCGTGCGCTTCACGCCCGTGCCGGTCTTGAAAACCTGATCCGAATGCCGAACGTCATGCAATTCACGCCCATACCGTGCGGCGGCTTCCGCGACCGCGGGGATGCTTGAGAGACGGGCGTGCAGGCCGCTGGCGATGTCCATGCCCGCGGCCATCGCTTCCACCAGGACGTCGGACCAGTGCTCCGGCATCGTGCCGCCGGAGTTGGCGACCGCGACGATCAACGTCTTGGCACCCCTGGCGGCGGCCTCTGCCACCGTAACATCCGGCAATTGCGTGGTTGCCTGGCAGCCCGGCAGGCGTAACTGGCCGACGCACCAGTCCGGCCGCCAGTCGGCGATGCCGTGGGCCGTCTTGGCCGCAAGCTGGTCGTGAACGTCGCCGAGGAACAACAAATAGGGCCGCTGTAACATCGCTTTCTCCTGAAGCGCCGGGGCTATAACATAGAAGGATATAGGAAACACCGAACCGGCGCGCCTTTCAATCGCTCGGCGGCCTGCTCCTGCGTCCGGGCGTCGTGCGGATGCGACAAAGTGGCATTCTGGCGCTGTGGTTTTTTAACCAGTAATAATCGTTCGTATACCTACGGTTGTGATTCATGCTGTCGCGCCCTTCTGGTTATCAACATAATGCCCTGCCGGAAGTCTGAGTATCAGGATGTTGCAGTCTGCGAAGAAGCTCGACGCATATGCAAATGGCCGCGACAACAACTTCAACCTGGTCCGAATGATCGCGGCATCGGGCGTTCTGGTTTCCCATGCCTATCCCCTCAGCTTGGGGCGGGCGGCGCAGGAGCCCTTCGAAGCAACGTTGCAGGGGATCACGCTCGGTGCTCTCTGCGTGATGGTCTTCTTCGGTATATCAGGGTTCCTGATAGCCCGAAGCTTCGAGCGGTCCAGCACCTTTCGTCGTTTCGTGATGGCGCGGGTCTTCCGGCTGTTTCCAGCGCTGGCGGTTGTGCTCCTGATCACGGTTCTCGTTGCGGCAATCTGGTTCAGCGAAGGCAGTGAAGAGGCTCTCTGGCGGGCGGCGCCTCAATATTTTTTCCGAAATATTACCCTTTACCTTCTGCAATATGAGCTTCCCGGTGTTTTTGAAACCAACCCTTACGGCCCGGCCATTAACGGCTCGCTTTGGACACTGAACCATGAGGTGAGCTGTTATGCTGGCGTCGTCGTTCTGGGATTCCTAGGAGCCTTGGCGAATAAGGGGCGAATGGGTCTCCTGCTGGCCTTGTTCGTTGTCGGCTATAGCGCAATGATTATTCTCGACCCCCATCCTCGCTTGGTATCGCTGGCCAAACTGGCATGGCCTTTCTACGTCGGCGTTGCCTTCTACGTTTGGCGGGACAAACTGGCCCTTTCCTGGCGCATTGGCTTTCTGATTGCCGCACTCGCAGTGGTGTCGCACTTCACCTTACTGTTCCATGAAGTATTTACGGTGGCAGTGATTTACTGGGTATTCCTGATTGGCTATTTACCCTCTGGAGCCATAAGGAGATACAATAGCCTGGGCGATTACTCTTACGGAACCTACATCTACGCCTATCCGGTGCAGCAGGTTCTAGCAAACACGCTGTCGCCAATGACCCCGCTGGAGAACATTATCTTGGCGTTTCCGATAGTGCTCGTCTGCGCCGCGCTTTCCTGGAGGCTGGTGGAAAAGCCGGCGCTATCGCTCTCTGGAAGGACGGGTCGACCGCCGTTGAGCGCGGTGAAAGGCGCTTAGCGCGGTGCTACGTAATTGTACTGGTCCAGAATATTGTGGCGTGAACCGGCTCTTTAAACGACGATGCGCCAAGCAGACCGTACGCGCGCTGAGTTTCTGCGCCGGGGCGGCATCGCCAGGATTCACGGCAGGGTCGGCATGGTTTCTTTAGCCGGACATTTCCCAACCGCAACATGACCACTACATGTCTGTGTCACTTGGGTTTGCCCCGCGCAATCGGAAGCTGCGGGTCTACAGACGCGCACGGAAATAATTCGTTCAGAATTACATGGAAGACGTCGAGGAGGAGCAGATTGTCATTGGCCGCTACCATGATGAGGTTGTTGAAGGTAGGGACCGCTGGCGCTCCGCTACGGACAGTTGGTGCTCGGCTTCCGCTCGGTTGACGCGCCGCTAGCCTACCCGTTCTAATCTATCTTATTTCCCGCGGCTTGTAGACGGAGAGATTTTATAGGTCTTGATTGCGAGAATCAGACCCTTCCAAGCGAATGGCCAGGGGAACAGTTGACATGACGAGGTTGATCGCCGTTCTGTTTTTGGGGTTCGTTGCGGCGGTCCCGCTACAGGCTGCCGTTGCTGCCAGGGCGGTACCCGCCTCTGCCGAGGAGGTGCGGCTGAGCTATGCCCCGCTGGTGAAACGCACTGCTCCCGCGGTGGTGAACATTTATACGCGGAGGACCGTCAAACAACGCCGGGTGTCACCCCTCTTCGACGACCCGTTCTTCCGTCGGTTCTTCGGCGATAGGGGCCCGGGCGGCACGCGGGAGCGGGTGCAGAACTCGCTTGGCTCGGGCGTCATCGTTGCGGCGAATGGGTTGATCGTGACCAACTACCACGTGATCGAAGGCGCGGACGAAATCCGTGTCGTTCTGGCCGATCGCCGCGAGTTCGATGCGGAACTGGTGATGACGGAAGAACGGAACGATTTGGCACTACTGCAGGTGGATGCGCGCGATGCAACGCTGCCGGTGCTGGGGTTCGGGGACTCCGACCAACTTGAGGTGGGAGACCTGATTCTCGCCATTGGGAACCCTTTCGGGGTGGGCCAGACCGTAACCAGCGGCATTGTTTCCGCGACGGCCCGGACAAGCCGCGCAATCGGCGACGGCGGTGTCTTCATTCAGACCGATGCGGCAATCAATCCCGGGAATTCCGGCGGCGCACTGGTAGACCTCCACGGCAATCTCGTCGGCGTCAATACGGCGATCTTCTCCCGCTCTGGAGGCTCGCACGGGATCGGGTTCGCCATCCCGGTCAACCTCGTCAAAGGTTTGGTGGCGGCTCACCAGGCTGGCGGCGAGACCATCCGGCCCTGGCTTGGGGCCGAAGGCGAGTCCGTTCGTCAGGATATCGCTCAGGCGCTAGGGCTGGAACGGCCAAGGGGCATTATCCTCTCCGCAGTCTACCCGGATGGCCCGTTCGAACGCGCAGGCCTGCGCAAGAACGATGTCATTCTGAAGGCCGAGGGTGAGACCGTCGACGACATGGTGGCGCTCCGCTATCGCCTCGAAACGGCGGATGGCGATCGAGCGCAGGTCACTTACTGGCGCCGTGGCGAAACGGCCACCGCCAGCGTGCCGTTGGAGGCACCGCCGGAGAACCCGCCGCGCAATGAGACGGTTTTGCAAGGGCGTACGCCATTCAATGGCGTACGGGTGATCAACGTCTCGCCAGCGGTGGTGGAGGAGTTTGGCCTTACTGGTGTTGCCGACGGCGTACTGGTGACAGGCGTGCGGCGCGAGTCGATCGGACGCCGTCTCGGGTTCCGCACCGGCGACGTCATCGAAGAAGTGAATGGCCGCAGCGTCAGTCTGGTCCGCGAATTGGTCCAACTGGAGCAGGATGAGCCGGAAAGCTGGCAGATCATCTTGCGCCGCGGCGGCAAACGCTTGCGGATGGAATTCCGGTCGTGAGCAGCCTGTTCGAAGCCGCAGGCCTGGAGCAATCGGCGCCGCGGCCGCTGGCGGACCGGTTGCGGCCGAAACGACTGGAGGAGGTCGTCGGCCAGGATCATGTGCTGGGACTAGAGGGCACGCTCGGCCGGATGCTGGGGGCAGGTTCGCTGGCCTCGATCGTGTTCTGGGGCCCGCCCGGTTGCGGCAAGACCACGATCGCCCGTCTGCTGGCGGAGCGGACCGGGCTCGCCTTTCAGCCGTTGTCTGCGGTTTTCAGCGGCGTTGCCGATCTGCGCAAGGCGTTCGATGAGGCGAAGCAGCGACGGCAGACGGGGCAGGGCACCCTGCTGTTTATCGACGAAATCCACCGTTTCAACCGCGCCCAGCAGGACGGCTTCCTTCCCTACGTCGAGGATGGCACGGTCGTCCTGGTCGGCGCGACGACGGAAAATCCATCCTTTGAATTGAATGCGGCCCTGCTCTCCCGCTGCCAGGTCCTGGTGCTGCACCGGCTTTCGGCGGAAGCCTTGGAAAAACTCCTGAAACGGGTGGAGGAAGAGACCGGCCGCCCACTCCCGGTGACGCCGAAAGCCCGCGAGTCGCTGATCGCCATGGCGGACGGCGACGGGCGCTACCTGCTCAATATGGTGGAGCAGGTACTGGCACAGGCAGGGCCTGACGAAGAGCCGCTTGGACCCGAGGCGATCGCGCATGCTGCCCGCGCGCCCGTTTACGACAAGGCGCAGGAAGCGCACTACAACCTGATCAGCGCACTCCATAAGTCGATGCGGGGCTCGGACCCGGACGCGGCGCTCTACTGGCTTGCGCGGATGCTGGCGGGTGGTGAAGACCCCCGTTATATTGCCCGTCGCTTGGTCCGCTTCGCCAGCGAGGATGTCGGCCTCGCGGATCCCCAGGCAATGCCGCAGGCTCTGGCGGGTTGGGAAACTTACGAGCGTCTCGGCTCGCCCGAAGGCGAACTGGCTATTGCGCAGGTAGTGCTCTATCTCGCCACTGCTCCGAAGTCGAACGCCGCCTATAAGGCCTTAGGCGCGGCGATGCGATCGGCGAAATCCAGTGGCTCGCTCGCACCCCCCGCGCACATTTTGAACGCGCCCACCCGCCTGATGAAAGAACTTGGGTACGGCGCGGGTTACGAGTATGACCACGGCACGGAGGCTGGGTTTTCCGGCCAGAACTATTTCCCGGACGGCATGCCGCGCGAGAGTTATTACCGCCCGACGGGCCGCGGTCATGAAAAAAGGGTGGCGGAACGGCTTGCCTATTGGGCGCGGTTGCGCGAAGAGGCTGGGGAATGAAGGCGTATCTGCTGGTGGCGTTCGGCGGGGCGCTCGGCGCCATGGCTCGATATGGCACGGCGGTCGCCGTCGGCCGGGTGACCGGGATCGGATTTCCCTGGGGCACGGTGGCGGTGAACTTGGTCGGCTCTCTGATTCTCGGGCTGCTGATTGGCGCGCTGGCACACGGCTTCAGCCTCAGCCAGGAGGGACGGGCGCTGATCGTGGTTGGATTTCTCGGCGCGTTCACCACATTTTCGACCTTCTCTCTCGATACCGTCACCCTGATGGAACGCGGCGCGTGGTGGCCGGCTTTCGGCTATGCCGTGGGCTCCGTGGTGGCGGGAATCGCGTTGTTTTTTCTGGGCCTCCGAGCCTGGAGGGTGTTGGCATGAGTGGCGTTCAGACTGTCACGATAACCGAAAAAGAGGCGGACCAGCGGCTGGACCGGTGGTTCCAGAAACGTTTTCCGGACGTTGGCCACGGCCATCTGCAAAAGCTCCTGCGCTCCGGCCAGATCCGGGTGGACGGCAAGCGGGCCAAGGCCTCGGATCGTCTGGCGGAAGGCACGGCCGTGCGAGTGCCACCGGTGCAGTCAGCCGGTTCTGCAGCAAAGGAGCCTGTGCAGATCAGCCCGGGGGAGGCTGAATTTATTCGCTCTCTCGTAATTTACGAGGATACGGACATCATCGCTCTCAACAAGCCCGCCGGACTGGCGGTGCAGGGGGGCACCAAGACCCGCCGCCATGTGGACGGCATGCTGCCAGCCCTTGCGGAGAGGGACGGGGAAAAGCCACGCCTGGTGCATCGGCTGGACCGGGACACGTCCGGCGTGCTGGTGCTGGGACGAACGGTAGCGGCGACCCGAGCCCTGAACGAGGCGTTCCGTCACCGCGAAATGCAGAAGCTTTATTGGGCCATCACCGTGGGCATACCCAAACCGGCCGACGGGTTCATCGACCTGCCGCTGTCCAAGCAGGGCGATGTTTTCGAACGGATGGCGGCGGATCATGAGGGCCAGCGGGCCATCACCGACTACCGGACAATCGACCAGGCAAGCCGCCGTCTCGCTTGG
>CAYYSC010000039.1:10745-13873 GCA_964474065.1 uncultured Rhodospirillales bacterium
CACACACCAGCTGCGGGCGCATATGGCAGCGAAGGGCAAGCCGATTCTGGGTGACACCAAGTACGGGGCCACGGAGGATGGTATGGCCGAAGGGATGGTCGAGGCGCTGGACGTATCGCCGGGCCTGCATCTCCATGCCCGCGCGCTCTGGTTGCCACCCTTCGGCAAGCGGAAAGGGGAGATGCATGTAACCGCACCGCCCCCGCCGGATTTTCGCCGAACATTGGCAGCGTTAGGCTTCGATCTGGCGAATCCCCTGGCGGACGAACCCATTCCGAACATGCGCGAGGAGCATCGGGAAGCGGCAAAGGCTCGGGAAAGGAAGCGGCGGCGATGAAACGGTTCTATAAACACGCAGCGACCGAAGCGCACGAGAATGGCATTGCCGTCGTCCTCGACGGGCGGCCGGTCCGGACGCCGGGCCGCCATCCCCTGCGGCTGCCTACCGCCGCACTCGCGGACGCAGTCGCAGCGGAATGGGAAAAACAGGGGGAGACGATTGAGCCCGCCACCATGCCGCTGACGCAACTCGCCAGCACGGCGCTCGACCGGATCGCGCCTCAGCCGTCGGCCGTTTCGGCCCAGATTGCCCGCTACGCCGAAACCGATTTGGTTTGCTACCGTGCCGACACCCCTGCCTCCCTGGTGGAGCGTCAGCGTCAAGTCTGGGTGCCGCTGTTGAAATGGCTGGAGGACCGCTACGGTGCCAAGCTCCTCTCAACGGCGGAAATCCAGCCGATTCCCCAGCCAGCAGCGGCGATCGCAGCGGTTCAGGCGGCCGTTGCGGGGCACGATCATTTCCGGCTGGCGGTGCTGTCGGCGGCGACAGCGGCAACCGGGTCGGCTGTGATCGGTCTGGCGCTCGCCGATCGGCAAATTTCCGGGGCTGACGCGGCTGATGCGGCCTTCGTCGACGAAAACTATCAGATGGAACAATGGGGTGCCGACGATCAGGAAGAGGCGAGGCTTGCCCGGCTCCGGGCGGAGTTGACGGCAGCGGAGCGTTTTCTCTCCTTGCTCGCGTAGCCATTTCGGCCTATTTGCCCATCACCGCCGCGCCGGAAGGCCGCGCACCCTGTCAACCCGATGCTGTTGTTGCGGACAGCCCTTGAGAGCCCGTTCGGGCCAGTCTCCCTGGGAGCACTCATGCAAGATATCGTCAAAATGCTAGAGGAGAAGCGCGCGCGCGCCCGGCTGGGTGGCGGGGAGCGCCGAATCGAAGCACAGCACGCCCGTGGTAAACTCACCGCGAGGGAACGGCTGGATATACTGCTCGATGAGGGGTCGTTCGAGGAATACGATATGTTCGTCGAGCACCGCTGCAACGATTTCGGCATGGCGGACCAGCGGGTTCCGGGTGACGGCGTCGTGACCGGTCACGGGACAATCAACGGGCGCTTGGTGTTCGTCTATTCCCAGGACTTCACGGTCTTTGGCGGCTCCCTTTCGGAGGCGCACGCCGAGAAGATCTGCAAGATCATGGACCAGGCGATGAAGGTCGGTGCGCCCGTCATTGGCCTGAACGATTCCGGCGGCGCGCGCATCCAGGAGGGCGTGGCCTCGCTCGGCGGGTATGCCGAAGTGTTCCAGCGCAACGTGCTCGCCTCCGGCGTGATTCCGCAGATTTCGGTGATCATGGGGCCATGCGCCGGTGGTGCGGTCTATTCCCCGGCCATGACCGACTTCATCTTCATGGTGAAGGACACGAGCTACATGTTCGTGACCGGCCCGGACGTGGTCCGGACCGTGACGCATGAGGAAGTTACCCAGGAAGAACTCGGCGGCGCTCGCACCCACTCCAGCCGCTCCGGCGTGGCCGACATGGCCTTCGAGAACGACATCGAGGCGTTGCTGCAGGTGCGCCGGTTCGTCGATTTCCTGCCCACGTCCAACCGGGAAAAACCGCCGGCACGGCCGACGCCCGATTCGGTGGACCGGCCGGAGATCTCGCTCGACAGTCTGGTGCCGGAGAATCCGAACAAGCCGTACGACATTAAAGAGCTGATCGAGAAGGTCGCGGATGAGGGCGATTTCTACGAGATTCAGCCGGACTACGCTGCCAATATCGTCATTGGCTTTGGCCGCATGAATGGCTCCACCGTCGGTTTCGTCGCGAATCAGCCAATGGTGCTGGCCGGCTGCCTGGACATCGATTCGGCTCGGAAGGCGGCGCGGTTCGTGCGCTTCTGCGACGCGTTCAACATCCCCATCGTGACGTTCGTGGACGTGCCCGGCTTCCTGCCGGGGACCGGTCAGGAGTTCGGCGGGATCATCAAACACGGCGCCAAGCTGCTTTATGCCTATGCCGAAGCCACGGTGCCGAAAGTGACGGTCATTACCCGGAAGGCTTACGGCGGCGCCTACGACGTCATGGCGTCCAAGCACCTGCGCGGCGACGTGAACTTCGCCTGGCCACAGGCGGAAATCGCAGTGATGGGCGCCAAAGGGGCAGTGGAGATCATCTTCCGCCAGGATCTCGGAAACCCCGAAAAGATCGAGGCCCGCACCGAAGAATACGCGGAGAAATTCGCCAATCCGTTCATCGCCTCTTCGCGCGGCTATATTGACGATGTGATCCGGCCGCACAACACACGCCGCCGCATCTGCAAGGCTTTGGGCATGTTGCGCAACAAGAAGCTGGAAAACCCCTGGAAGAAGCACGGGAACATTCCGCTTTAGGCGGCGGTTGATGAAGGGCTGATAGTCGACATGTTTTCGAAAATTCTGATCGCCAACCGGGGCGAGATCGCCGTCCGCATCATCCGTACGGCCCGGCGCCTCGGCGTCAAGACGGTGGTGGTTTATTCCGAAGCCGACAAGAATTCGCTCGCCATGGAAATGGCGGACGAAGCCATCGCGATCGGCGGTCCCACCGCCGCGGAAAGCTATCTCGTTCAAGAGCGGATCTTGCAGGCGGCGAAGGACACCGGGGCGGAAGCGATCCATCCGGGTTTTGGCTTCCTGTCGGAGAACGCGACCTTTGCGGAGGCGGTGGCGCAGGCCGGCCTCGTCTTTGTCGGGCCGACGCCGCATGCGATCCGCGCTATGGGGGACAAGATTGAATCGAAGCGGCTGGCGGAAAAGGCCGGCGTTTCGCGTCAATCTCTGCAATATTACCTGATGGTAGG
>CAYYSC010000040.1:0-13550 GCA_964474065.1 uncultured Rhodospirillales bacterium
TCCTGGCAAGCGCCACACTGGCGTGGTGCGCGGATTGGTGACGCTCTCCACCAGACTGCTCCAGTCGAGTTTGGTTGCCAGGATTACATTCTCCAGTTCTTCCAATGAGTCTCCAGGCCCGATGACCCTTGCATTTTCGAAGAGCCAGGCGCCTTCCGTCAAATGCGCCTTTTCGGCCTCGATGCGAGCATTGAAGCGATCGCGCTCGACAAATTGGAGGACGGTAACATCCTCAAGCACTTGGTCCTTCGCGCGGAGGCGCTGGCCATGGATGATCAGGTCGTAGGCACCCGAATAGTCCTTTAGCCACAGACCCGCTTCGCTCAGCAACGGATTGTTCGGCCGCTTGCTGAAATGGCGGGCTTCCATGTCCTCGAATATAGCTAAGGACGTTGCGGCGAGTGGGTTGAATGCCAGAATTTTGACCACGCCGATCAGGAAAGCTGTAGCCAGTGCTGGCAACAGCAATTGCCAGACGGAAAGCCCGGATGCCTTCGCCACCGAGAGCTCCTGATGCCGGGACATCCGCCAAAGCGCCGCCATGGCCGCGAACAGCATGGTGAAGGGCAGCGTGATCTCCAGAACGTGAGGAAGGTGCAGCATCGCCATGGTGGCGATGGTGTCCATCGACACATTCGGCCGCGAAGAAGCGCGGCGCACCAGTTCCATCATGTCGATCAACATCACGACGACGGCGGAAACTGCAACCACGCCGGCAAACCAAACAGCAAATTGCCGGGCGATGTATACCGATATCGTGACAGGCATTGCTACGCTTCCCCTGGGCTGGGACCCAGCACCGAATGATGATCAATTTTCGGCCGGGTCGATGAAGGGTCGGGTCTCATCCAGGGTAAGAGGGGGCAACCATCCGAATGAGACCCGACTCGTTCCCGGCTCCCATATGAGGGGGCGTGAGTGAAGCCGGGTAAATCCCCAACGCGCCGAGGGGGAAGCTGCGTTGAGGAGCACTTAGATCTGTTAAATTTTTGTGACGATTGCAAGGCCTTTATGCAGCTTCTGTGTCTAATTTATAGGCACCTTGGGGAAGGTGGCGGCCGAAGCCTTTGAACACACGCCCCCTAGGGCCTTCTGACCGTTTCAATCGGCCGGTCTTGCCCATGCAAGCGCTGCAGCACAGTTTCGGTGTCTTCAACGATCACGGACCATTGGTATCCGGTGGCATGAATCACCTCCGTCTCGTTCCGCACGATCAGCACGTGGCCGGGCACGTATATCAAGTCTCCACGCTGCCAGTCACGCGGTTCAAGCGGCTGCGCTGTCCCTATAGAGGCTGCCTGTTGATCGGAATCCCGGAGGCAGGCGAATCCGCAGACAGCAAATGACAGTTGGACAAGGCCAGAGCAATCGATCCCGCCGAATCCAAGCCCGCCCCAAAGGTAGGGCAGGCCCAACAGTTGGTCGGCCACGGCCACGGGATCGGTCTCGAACTCGCCGATGGGGCGCAAGTGCCCTGTATATATCCAACCACCGCTAGCGATGCGGTGGAATCGCTCTCCTTCCTCGGCCACGCAGACTCTGGAACCGAGAGAGAGGCAGCCTAATGGAGCGCAAATTTGTTCCGCGTCGGCTAAAACGATGGTCTGTCGGGCGCTAACCCAGTGAGTCGGATCAATAAGGGTGCTACTCAACCCCTCGCTCGCTACATAACCGACATACCCATCCGTTTCCGCTTGCACCCATGACCAGCCATCGCCTTCGTCGAATACGGTGACCCTTTCACCAGGCAGTAACTGACTGTCCATTGGAGACAAAGGGTCAGCCCGGCGAAGCAGCGGGATTGCGCTCATGCCGACCTGGGCCGGCTTGCCATCGGTGTAGGCGCTGGCGGCGATCTTTCCCTTCAGCCGGGAGTCGGCCAGATCCTGGCGGAACGCATTGAGCCTGCGATCGAGGGTCTGGGGCGGAGCCATGACGGAGTCGTCCATAAATGCCTAATAAAAGGAGTGACTTACACGGTCAGAGCGCCATCCATGACTACGACGCTCGGCCCCCCGACGCGAACCGCAGTGACGCTGCCATTTGCCTTGTCTGCCGAGCCTTCGATGGTGCTCGGCCGGCCGACCTCGCGGCCCTGACTGATTATGATCGGATAGGTGCCATCCATGTCCTCTGCCAAGTGGGCGAGGAGCGCGGTTAATGCTGCCGCTGCGCTGCCAGTCGCGGCGTCTTCGACCACGCCGTGAAGTGGCGCGAACATGCGTGCCTGTATTGAGTTATTGCCAGTCCGAGCATACAGGTAGAGAGCGTCTCCGGTGAGCTTTGCGAAATGTTCGTCGAATGCCGCTAGGTTCGGCTTAGCTTGAGCTAGCGTCTACAGATTCGGCAGTTCCGCAACGGTAAAAGGAAGCCCGACTGAAGCGATCCTCGGCATGTGATGGGTTGCGGCAATCTGCGTCGGTTCGAGACCTGCCGCGGCTGCCACATGGCGGATCGGCACCCCGTCGCTAAGCTGAAGGCCCGCAGGCGCCGTGAACTCCGTCGACACCGGTTGGCCGCTACCATCATAGCGGATAAAAAGGCGTACCAAGCCCGCCTTTTCCTCGAACCGCAAGGCGTCGCCAATTTGCTTGCCGTGCACTTGACCTAATGTCGCCAACACAAATGCCGTGCCGACGTTGGGGTGGCCGGCAAAGGGCACTTCCCGCGCTGGCGTGAAAATCCGCACTTCGGCATCGTTTTCTTCCGAAGACGGCGGCAGCACGAAGGTGGTCTCCGCGTAGTTGAATTCCCGCGCAATAGCCTGCATCTGCTGGGTGGTCAGACCGCGTGCGTCTGGTACAACGGCAAGCTGGTTGCCGCCGAACCGTTGCCGAGTAAACACGTCGACCGTGAGGTAGTGGTATCTCATTGAACCCGCTTTGCGGCGTACGTGTGCTATAACAAAAAAAACGAACGTTCCTCCATCCCCACCTCGTTTTGAATCGGAATCTTATTCTTCTTCCCGCTCGTCCGCCATCGCTTCCAATGTTGGAAAATGAAAATCGGGTGTTACCGGAACTTCTGGTGGCATGGTGGCGCCCCAGCCATCGGTGTCCAAGCGCCGGTCGACCCAGGAGCTGGTTAGCCCGAAAGCTTTGGCCTGCACGTGGTCGTGAAAAAGTGACTGGGCGGTGTGCAGGATCTTCTCTGCCGGGATGCCGGCTGCAGCTTCTTTCTCCAGCATGAAGGCGAAGTTGCGTGGGTTTGGCTTGTAGCTGCCGACGTCTTCGGCCGTATAGACCGCATCGAAGACGTCGCCTAGTTTAGCCTTGGAGTGCTCGAAGCTGGCTCTGTCCACGTTTGAGAGAATAACGAGGCGGTAATGTTTTCTCAGTCGAGCCAGTGCTTCCGCTGCATCAGGGAATGCCGGCCAGTCTTTCACTGATTTGCCGAATGCCTCCATTTCCGCCTCGGTCGCGTGTAAGTCCCAAGCCGCGGCCATCCGGTAGAGCGTTCGCGCCAGCAGTTCCGGATAGAGCATGCCAGGGGTTTCGCGTTGCTGGGTTGACTCGCCGTTCGCAAAGGCCTCCAGAATTTCGTCGTCAGATTTTTGTATTCCTTTCGAGGCCAGCCACGGTCGAACCGCGGCAACGATTCCGCTCTCCCAGTCAATGAGCGTGCCATAGCAGTCGAAGGTCAAGGTATTGAAGTCGGACAAACGCATTGGGTACGGGCCTTCCCGCATGGATGTAATCGGAAAATTCGACAACGACGTAACTACACCATGGGTCGCATTCGGGAGGGAGGCTGACCATTCGCCCCAGGCCTTTGGCACGGCCAGTGGGCCACGCTAGGGGCGGATGCCAAACCGCCGGGGGCCGACCATCTGTTGGAGCGGCGTTTGTGACCATTCGATCCAGCGGCAGAGATAGGGGCGGGTCTCCCGCGGGTCGATCAACTCGTGCATCGCAAAGCTCTCGGCGCGTGCATTCGGAGAGAGCTTTGCCGCCATCTCCGCTTCCAGCCTGGCGCGTTCAGCCGCGGGGTCTTCTGCCGCCTGGATCTGGCGGCGGAAGGCGACGGCCACGCCGCCTTCCAAAGGAAGGGCACCCATCTCCGCGCTCGGCCAGCCAAGCACGTAGGCATTCGCGCCGTAGTGCGCTGCCCCCGCCACGCCGTAGTTTTTGCGCACGACCACCGTCGCCCAGGGGTTCTCGCACATGGCAGCGGCGAGCACCGCAGACGTGCCGTAGCGGATTGCGCCCGCCGTCTCGGCACCGGGGCCGATCATGAAGCCCGGCTCATCCACGAACGTGACGATGGGTAGATGAAAGGTTTCGGCGATTTCGATCAGCCGACGGACCTTTTGCGCGGCTTCCGCGGTCATCGCGCCTGCGAGGAAACGGCAATCGTTGGCGAAGAGCGCCACCGGGTGGCCGTTCAGGCGCGCGTAGCCGCAAATCAGGGGCTGGCCGTAGGCGCGGCCGAACTCAAAGAAGCTGCCTTCGTCCACCACCAGCCGGATCAATTTGCGCATGTCATAGGCTTGGCGGCGGTCAGCCGGCACGATGGAAATCAATTCGTCATCCGACCGGTCCGCCGGGTCACTGCAAGCCAGGACCGGTGGAAGCTCCCAGACATTCTGCGGCATGTAGGAGAGAAACTGGCGAATCAAGCCAAGCGCGGCTTCCTCATTTTTCGCTACGGCGTCGATCACGCCGGACTTAGCGTGTACCTTCGGGCCGCCAAGTTCTTCTTTGGTGATGGGCTTACCGAGCGCCCGTTCGACGAGCGCCGGGCCGCCGATCATTACCTGGGCGTTCTCCGCCATGACCGAAAAGTGGCTCGCCACTAGGCGGGAGGCAGGGAGACCCGCTACCGGACCAAGGCCAGCGGTCGCTACCGGCACGCTCTCCAGGCACTGTGCCACCGTCTGGAAACGCGGCTTCTCGTAAACCGGCGAACCGACCGGCCCCTTGCCGGTGGAGCCGGTGACAGACCCTCCGCCGCCTTCGTGAATGCGAACTAGCGGCACTTTGAACTGGAGCGCCAAGCTCTCGACGTAGACGCTTTTGCGCAAACCTGCCGCGTTCGGCGAGCCGCCCCGCACGGTGAAATCTTCACCGCCGACAGCGGCAAGCCTGCCCCCAATCTTCGCGAGGCCGGTGACATAATTGCCGGGGGTGAAGCCGGTTAGATTGCCCTGTTCGTCCCGTTCCGCGCCGCCCGCGCCGACACCATGCTCGGCAAAAGAGCCCGCATCGATGAGCGCCGCAATGCGTTCGCGGATCGTCAGGTGACCTTTCTCATGCTGCCGAGCTACGGCCTCGTCGCCTCCCTGTTTTTGGGCCAGCGAGCGTTTGGCGGCGATGTCGTCGACTTGTTTCTGCCAACTCATGGCAATGGGCTTCCTTCGCGAAGGCGGCATTCCTCCGGAAGGAGCCTCCCCCACGCCAGTTGGCCGAGTCAATCTGTGGCGGAAAATGAAAGCCGAAGACTGCATAAACTTTATAGAGAGGGAAGGGTGCGACCACGTGCAACGCAGCGTCAGCGTCCTCTGTCGGCAATGATTTGCTAAATAATGGCAAATCGTTGGGATGGAGGATGCCCCTTGAGGCGTTTCATGTTTTTTCCGGCGGCAGCAATTGCTTTCGCCGTCTCGCTGGCCGCGTTCCCGGCTTCGGCGACGGACTGCGATCCCCCGGCCAAAAGCACCATGACTTCGCTGGATGTGGTCAATTACTGGCAGGATCATGATCCTGCTCTCCTATTTGCCTGCACGCAGGATGGGCGCTGGGTTCAGGCCCGGGTTATCCGCTATAGCTGCGCAGGGGATTGCGCTGCCGTGATCGAATTCGCGGACGGCAGCAAAGTCCGGGGTTTCCCTGCTGAACGGTTGTTCACGCCGCAAGAGCTGGAAGGATTGCCGGAAGGGCAACTCATCATGGACAAGGCCCAGAAGTTCGGTTCGTAATAAGGCTGGCGCCTTTTCGCGCCATCATCTGAAACCCCGGGGTATAGAGGCGCCTGTCGCCTCGCGTGTCAGTTCGATTTCCGCCTCATTAATGCCGCGCCGGTCCGCGGTCTGGTCCGGCGGCCCGATTTTCGCTATCCTATTCGTACTGGCGCGCGGACTGGGGGATTGCGCGTTTGCAGGGCGCAGGAAATCAAGGGTTTGACTCTCGCTGCTCGATGGCGGGATCGGCTGCCACCTGCGCTGAAGCAGTGCCCACGGAGCGAAGAGGAGGCATCCGGCCATGAAAATGGTGATGGCGGTGATCAAGCCGCATAAGCTCGACTCGGTGCGCGAAGCCCTGACCGAACTGGGGATCAGCGGTCTTACTGCAAGCGAAGTGAAAGGGTTCGGTCGGCAAAAAGGCCATACCGAGATTTACCGTGGGGCGGAGTACAACGTATCGTTCGTTCCAAAAGTGAAGATCGAGGTAGCAATCCCGGACGATATGGCCGATCAGGTGGTCGACACGCTGCGCCGGTCGGCTGAAACCGGCCAGATCGGCGATGGCAAGATCTTCGTCTACGACGTTGTGTCCTCGGTCCGCATTCGTACCGGTGAGACTGGCGATCAAGCATTGTAAAGGGAGCGCGTTTTTTCCGTGGCTGCCACGCACGCCTATGAGCAGGACCCCCGTAACGCCGATATTCTGATCTGCGTGAATGGAGAACACAAAAGGCGGGCGGAGGCGGTGGTGTCGGTCTTCGACTCCGGTTTTATCCTCGGTGACGGCGTGTGGGAGGGGTTGCGCTTGCACAAGGGCAGGCTGGCCTTCCTCCGCCAACACCTCAACCGGCTGTACGAGGGGGCGAAGGCGCTCGACATGGACATCGGCCTGACGCCCGCGGAGCTGACGGAACGCATCTACGCCATCTGTCGGGCGAATGGCATGGAGCGCGAGAGCGGCGTCCACATCCGTCTGATGGTCACGCGTGGTATCAAGGCTACGCCCTATCAGGATCCGCGGGTGACGATCACGGCACCGACGGTAGTGATTATCCCTGAATACAAGACGCCGATGCCGGAAACGGCGGTGCGCCCGCTGTCGCTGTTTACGGTTCACGTCCGCCGTGGCCCGGCGGACGTGCAGGACCCGAAGTTAAACAGCCATTCCAAGCTCAATTGCATTCTCGCTTGCATCCAGGCTGCCAAGGCGGGCGCGGACGAGGCGCTGATGCTCGATCCGCTTGGCTTCGTGGCAACATGCAATTCCGTCCACTTCTTCATTGTGAAGAAGGGGGAAGTCTGGACGTCCTCGGGCGATTACTGTCTCGGTGGGATTACGCGGGGGAATGTGCTGGAGTTGTGCAGCCAGAATGGCATTCCATCCCATGAGCGCAATTTCAGCCTGACTGACGTCTATTCGGCGGACGAAGCGTTCGTCACGGGCACCTTTGCGGGCGTTGCCCCGGTGGGTACGGTCGATGGCCGCATGATCGGGACTGGTCATCGCGGCCCCATGGTCGAGCGTTTGCAAGGTCTCTATAAAGCGCTGCTCGAAGAGGATTGCAGCGAATAGGACCGAAGCGGCATGACGATTGAGTTCGATGATTTCCTGAAGGTTGATATTCGGGTCGGCACGATCATCAACGCCGAACCCTATCCAGAGGCGCGGAAGCCATCCATCAAGATGGAGATCGACTTCGGTCCGGAAATCGGGGTGAAAAAATCTTCGGCTCAGGTGACGGTGCACTACACGCCGGAGACACTCCTGGGGAAGCAGGTTGCCGCCGTGGTCAATTTTCCACCGCGTCAGATCGGCAAATTCATGTCCGAAGTACTCGTGCTGGGCTTTCCGGACGCGGACGGCGCTGTCGTGCTGATCGGCCCCGACAAAGCGGTCCCGGAAGGTGGACGTCTCCATTGAACGTCACGGCCTGCCTTGATCAGGCCAGTTTGCGTCGTTTCGCGGAGATGATTCGGGTATTGACGCCGCCCCAAGAGAGTTCGCCGTAGAGCCGCGCGTATTCGATCTTTGGACAACGATCCATGACGACGTCCAGCCCGGCGGCCTCCGCGCGGGCCGCCGCTTCATCGTTGCGGACGGTGAGTTGCATCCAGACCGTCTTGGCACCGTGGGCGATTGCGTCGTCCGTAACGGGGCCGGCGGCTTCGGAGGAGCGGAAAATGTCGATCATGTCCACGGTCTCCGGCACATCGGCCAGGCTCGCCAATGCCTTTTCTCCCAGGATCTCTTCGCCGGCTGCACGCGGGTTGACCGGGTACACTTTGTAGCCCTTGTCCTGCAGGTACTTCATCACGAAGTAGCTCGGCCGGTTCCAGTTCGGCGAAGCGCCGACAATGGCGATGGTTTTGGTCCGGTCGAGAATGCCCTTTAGGTAGGCATCGGGGTAAGCGTCGTGGTTCATGCTTGCGCTCACTCGGTGGAGGAAGGGACCGGCGCCAGCCGGGGAGGCCTCGCGGGGGCCTATAACGATATCAGACGATATCAATTGTGCCGGTAACGGCAACCATCCGCACCGGCGACCGACCGTAAAGACATATGGGAGCAGCCTCGCCGGTGTTCCAACCAGTCCGGCAGGATAGCATGAAAACGCAACGGAACATTGCCCCTGCTCCGGTACCCGGGCACTGTGGGGCTCGGCTAGGCGGCGTCACCCGGCCCGAACCGGGAGAACTTGCTTCAGAGGAGGAACACAACCATGGCGGAATTGGAAGGCAAGGTCGCGGTCATTACCGGCGGCGCGAGTGGGATCGGCGAGTCAACGGTGCGCCTGTTCGCGGCCGAGGGCGCCAGGGTCGTCATCGCCGACATGCAGCAGGAGCGCGGCGAGGCGTTGGCGAAGGAATTGGGCGGGGCGGCGGTGTTCGTTCCCTGCGAGGTGCGCCAGGAAGACCAGGTGAAGGCGGCGGTGGACGCCGCGGTGAGCCGCTGGGGCCGGCTCGACTGCCTGTTCAACAATGCGGGCTTCGGCGGCGCGCTCGGCCTTTATGAGGACATTCCCGCCGAAGAGTTCGACATGACCTTCGACGTATTGGTGAAGGGCGTCTTTCTCGGCATGAAGCACGCCGTGCCGGTGATGCGGGCGCAGGGCGGCGGCTCGATCATCAACACGGGCTCGATCGCGGGCGTCGCGGCGGGACGCGGGCCGCTGGTCTACTCGGCCGCGAAAGCGGCGGTGATCCATATGACCAAGACCGCGGCCATGCCCTATGGTGAGGCCAATATCCGCGTGAACTGCATCTGCCCCGGCTACATCCCGACGCCGCTTTCCACCAATACGGTGGGCAAGCCGGAAGAACTGATGGCCGAACGCTCCGCCCACTACGCCGAACGCCAGCCGATCCCGCGGGCGGGCAAGCCGGACGACATCGCCCAGATGGCCCTGTTCCTCGCGAGCGACCGCTCGACCTTTGTGAACGGCCAGGCGATCGTCGTGGACGGCGCGGTCGCGAACGGCGTGATGTGGCAGGACCAGGCGCGAGCGTATAAGAGCTATCGTCCGATCAGGGTGTATAATCCGGATGGAGGGTGAGACATGGGCCGTCTTCACAAAGAATTAATGGTTGGAAGCCGGCATTTTACTCCCTGTTGCAGATTGGTTGCAGCAAAGAATCGTCTTATTCAGGTTCTCGGAGACCTCCATATGTCAAGTCTGCTGAAGCTTCGTCATTGCCTGCGGCGCTGAACCTGAAATAACCGCTTCTGCTCCATTTAAATTGCAGAAGGCGGTTCAAAAGTGAGTACTATACATGATCCAAATTCCAACAGGAAATTGCGCCAAATGTGGCGGTAAAAGAAATGTCAAAGTAATTGCACATCATAGCCAGTGTGTTGATATAGATGGCGGCATTGGATGGTCCGAGAGTAATTTTTTAATTCTAAAATGCCTTGGATGTGATTTTGTTTTCTTTGAGAAAACGACAGTTTGTTCGGAGGAGATAGATCATGTATATGATCATTGTACGGGAAATTATATACCTACTCTATACCAAAATCGTAAATTTTATCCACAAGTCAGCAAAAGGAAGATTCCCGATTGGTCGAATAACATCCAAACAGTAGACCCTCTACTTGCGGCTTTGTTTGAAGATGTTTACACAGCTGTGAATATAAACCTTAATATCCTAGCTGCTATTGCGATACGTACGACATTTGACCGAGCGTCAGAGCTATTGGAAGTCCCAGTCGATAAAAGTTTCGACAAAAAGTTAATAGAGCTTGTAAAAATAGAGCATATATCAGAAAAAGAAAAAGATAGCCTACAAGCGCTTGTTGATGCAGGCAGCGCGGCTGCGCATCGTGGTTGGCGCCCATCCGAAGAAGATTTGGACATAATGTGCTCAACTCTAGAGAATTTCTTGCAGCGCGCGTTCATAAATAATCCAGATATGGAGAAAATTAAAGTAAAGATTCCCCCAAGACGATAGGAGCCACTAGCACGGCGGTGATCTGATATAAATTTAAATAGACGGAAAACAATTGCAGGACTAATTTATTGTTATAATGTTTTTACTAAATGGCTCGGAAATTACTAAAATAAGGCAAGTAGAAATTGTTTTTCAGGGAAATTTGAACTCGAGTGATTATCTTAGCACTAACTCTAGCCGATGCGCCTCGAGTGTGGCAGACGATACCCTTCCTATCATCCCGGCGAGCGAGCAGCCCATGTCCCTCTCCCAATGGCAGTTCTGGATCGACCGCGGCGGCACGTTCACCGACATCGTCGCGCGGAAGCCGGACGGGTCGCTGGTGACGCACAAGCTGCTTTCGGAGAACCCGGAGCGTTACGAGGACGCCGCCACCCAGGGCATCCGCGACCTGCTCGGCATCGCGGCCGGCGAGCCGATCCCGGCGGAGCAGGTGGCCGCGGTCAAGATGGGCACCACCGTCGGCACCAACGCGCTGCTGGAACGGAAGGGTGAGCGGACGCTGCTCGCGATCACCAAGGGCTTCCGCGACCAGCTCCGCATTGCCTACCAGAACCGGCCGCGCCTGTTCGATCTGAACATCAAGCTGCCGGAACTGCTCTATTCGGACGTGATCGAGGTGACCGAACGGCTTGCCGCCAATGGCGAGGTGGTGACGCCGCTGGACGAGGCCGCGACGCGCGCCGATCTGCAGGCCAAGTATGCCCAGGGCTACCGCACCGTCGCCATCGTGCTGATGCACGCCTACCGCCACACCGCGCATGAGGCCCGGGTGGCGGAGATCGCGCGGGAGATCGGTTTCCCGCAGGTCTCTGCCAGCCATGAGGTCAGCCCGCTCATCAAGCTGGTCTCCCGCGGCGACACCACCGTGGTGGACGCCTATCTCTCGCCGATCCTGCGCCGCTATGTGGACCAGGTGGCGGGCGACCTGGGCGACACCGCCCTGCAATTCATGCAGTCGAACGGCGGCCTGGTCGCGGCCGAGCGCTTCCAGGGCAAGGACTGTATCGTCTCCGGCCCGGCGGGCGGCGTCGTTGGCGCGGCGCGGGCGGCCGAGATGGCCGGTTTCGATCGGATCATCGGCTTCGACATGGGCGGTACGTCCACCGACGTCTCTCACTATGCCGGCGACTACGAGCGAACGTTCGAAACGCTGGTGGCGGGCGTGCGCATGCGGGCGCCGATGATGCAAATCCATACCGTGGCGGCGGGCGGCGGCTCCATCCTGTTCTTCGACGGGACCCGCTACCGCGTCGGGCCGGAGAGCGCCGGTGCCAATCCCGGCCCGGCCAGCTACCGCCGCGGCGGGCCGCTAGCGGTAACGGACGCGAACGTCATGCTGGGCCGCATCCAGGCGGACTACTTCCCGAAGGTGTTCGGCCCGAACGCCGACCAGCCGCTCGATTTTTCCACCGTCAAACGCCAGTTCGAGGAACTGGCTGCACGCATCCAGGTCGAGACCGGCGATACCCGCACACCGGAGGAGGTTGCGGAGGGCTTCCTCACCATCGCCGTCGACAACATGGCCAACGCCATCCGCGAGATCAGCGTGCGCCGCGGCTACGACGTCACGCGCTATACGCTCTGCGCCTTCGGCGGTGCAGGGGGGCAGCATGTGTGCCGCATCGCCGACGCGCTGGGGATGACCAGCATCTTCCTGCACCCGTTTGCGGGCGTGCTATCTGCTTACGGCATGGGCCTCGCCGACCTGCGCGTCGTGCGCGAGCAGAGCGTCGAGGCACGGTTGGAGGCGGAGGCCGTGCCGGAGCTCGAGCGGACCCTGGCTGTCCTTGTGGAAGCGGGCGATGCGGAGATGGCGGCCCAGGGGCTGCCGCCCGCGCGCCGCCGGCACGAGTACCGGCTGCACCTGCGCTACGAGGGCACCGACTCCTCCCTTGAGATCCCATTTGTAGCCGACACCGCTGCCCTGCGGGAGGCGTTCGAGGCCGCGCACAAACAGCGCTTTGGGTTCGTCATGCCGGAAAAGGCGCTGGTCGCCGCCACCGCCGTCGCCGAGGTGATTGGCGAGACGGATGTCCCGGATGAGCCCGCGGAGCCACTCGCGCCCGCCGATGCGCGTCCCGTCGCCCGCCGCCCGGTCTGGGTCTCGGACCCCGGGGGAAGCGGGTGGCAGAACGTGCCGTTTTACGAGCGGGACGCCCTAACACCCGGCAGCGCGGTCGAAGGGCCGGCGGTGATTCTGGAGGCAACAGGTACCACGGTGCTGGAGCCTGGCTGGCAGGCCCGCATGACGGAGCGCCGTCACCTGGTTCTGACCCGTATTGAGACGCTGCAACGCGCGCACGCCATCGGGACGGAGGCCGATCCGGTTCGGCTCGAACTCTTTAACAACCTGTTCATGTCCATCGCCGAGCAGATGGGCGCGGCGCTGGAGAACACGGCCTATTCCGTCAACATCAAGGAGCGGCTGGATTTTTCCTGCGCAGTCTTCGATCCGGAGGGCTATCTCTGCGCCAATGCTCCGCACATGCCAGTACACCTGGGCAGCATGGGCGAAGCCGTGCGTTCCATCATCCGCACCCGCGGTGCCACAATGAAGCCCGGCGATGTGTTTGCCCAGAACGCGCCCTACAATGGCGGCACCCACCTGCCGGACATTACGGTGATCGCGCCCGTCTTCGAGCACGGAAAGGTCATTTTCTACGTCGCCAGCCGCGGCCATCACGCCGACATTGGCGGTAAGACTCCCGGCTCCATGCCGCCCGATTCGACCCATATCGACGAGGAGGGCGTGCTAATCGACGACTTCCTGCTGGTCGACGGCGGCAAGTTCCGGGAAGCCGCACTGCGCGATCTCCTCGCCTCTGGTCGCTATCCCTCCCGCAATGCCGACCAGAACATCGCCGACCTGCGCGCCCAGATCGCCGCCTGTGAGCGCGGCATCCAGGAGGTGCGCGGTATGGTCGAACAGTTTGGGCTCGACGTGGTCCAGGCCTATATGCGGCATGTGCAGGACAATGCGGAGGAGCAGGTCCGCCGCGTCATCGACCGCATCGGCGACGGCGAATTCCGCTACGAGTTGGACGACGGCAGCCACGTGCAGGTGAAGGTCTCGGTCGACCGGGAGAAGCGGACGGCCAAGATCGACTTCACCGGCACGAGCGAACAGCAGCCTACCAACTTCAACGCCCCGGCGGCGGTGGCGCGGGCGGCGGTGCTGTATGTCTTCCGCTGTCTGGTG
>CAYYSC010000041.1:0-13353 GCA_964474065.1 uncultured Rhodospirillales bacterium
GGTGATGGTCGATTTCGGCTATCCGATGGGCCCATTCGCCGTTGGCGACCTTGCCGGGCTCGACATCGGCTATGCTGGCCGCAAGCGCCGCGCCGAAGCTGATCCCAACTACCGGAAGCTGCCGATCGCGGACAAACTGGTCGAAATGGGTCACTACGGCCAAAAAACCGGTCAAGGCTGGTTCAAGTACGAGAAGGGCGATCGCACCCCCTATCCGAACCCCCTCGTGCACGACCTTATTCAGCAGCACATGGGAGAGCACGGAATTGAGCCGCGAAACATCTCTGACGATGAGATACTAAAGCGGCTGCTATTTGCCAGCGTCAACGAGGCCTGCAAGATCCTGGACGAAGGCATCGCCTACCGCGCGAGCGACGTGGATATCATGTGGCTTTATGGCTTCGGCTTCCCGCGCTACCGCGGCGGCCTGATGTTCTGGGCCGACCTGATCGGCGGCCCGCAGGAGGTCTACAACCAGATTGCAGCGTGGCACCAGCGCTATGGCGACCGCTGGAAACCCTCCGACTTCTTGCGCCAACTCGCCGAGAGCGGGACGCCGTTCAAGCAGGCGAAAGGCGCAGCGGCATAAACCGCGGCTACTCAATGACAGCTGTGGAAAACGCACGCCTGGTCCTCCGCCCTTTCCGGGCGGGGGACATCCCCGCTGATGCCGCGATCAGAGCCAAGCCAGAACTGATGTCGAATTGTTGGGACTCATCGCATTCAAATACCCCATAGGGTCGTCTGGCTGATTATTCCGCCGCCACAGGCACTGGCTCGCCCCGTTCATCTGCCGGGGTCGGCAGCAGAGCGATTGCGGTGATCGCTACCGCGGCAAACACGCTCAGCACCAGGAACAGGTAGTAGAAATCGCCGGTGCTATCGAAGACAAAAGCTACCAGCGGCAGTGCCGCCGCACTCGAACAAAGTGAAATCGCAAAGCGCAGACCGTATGCCGTATTAATCCAGCGTTGAGGCACGTACTTCCCGAACAGCGCGTCAGAAATCGGTTGAGTGCCGACCGTGCAGACCATCACCATAAACAGGCTGAATACCATCACCTCGTCCGCCGCGGTCGTGGCGAGCAGCAGTGCCGGCGCCATCAGCCCGTAGGTCAGCAGAAATAGACGCTTCAACGGATACCTATCCGCCAGGACACCGCCCAAAAGTTGTGCCCCGCCAGCAACGGCCAGGATCACGGAAGTCAGCGCCCCCGCCCCCAAAAGCGCGCCAAGCGCGATATCGACCCGGAGTTCAACGACGTTTGTCAGCGAGAAAGTCATGGCCTGGAACACCATGCCCATGCAGAAGGTCAGCAACGCTAGCAGGCCCATTACCCGCAGGAACGGCCTGAGACCGAACTCCGCCACGAAATCCTTCAAGCTGGCATTCTCGTTGGCTTTCGCGCGGGAGACATCGAGATTCATCCCCCGGCACCGCATATAGAACCAGACGCCAGCGACTATCGCCGCCATACCGGGCACAATGAAGGCTGCCCGCCAGGAAACACTAAGCGTCAGCAGTTCCGCGACAATCGCCGCACATGCCATCCCAAGGGAGCCAAAAATGCCATTAATCCCCAGCATCTTGCCACGATGTTCCCCCGCCGCACGAATCACCATGGGAATGCCGACCGGGTGATAAATCGAGGCGAAGAGGCCAATCGCCGACAACGCCACAGCAATCTCCCACGGCGAACTTGCCAGTCCCGCCAGTACGGAAGAGGCGCCGATGCCGAGGAAAAATACGGTCATGGTGCCAACCGAACTCCACCGGTCGGCCAGCCAGCCCGCAAGCGGCGCGCCCGCTCCGAACAGGATGAAGCCCAGCCAGGCAAGCCCCACCAACTCCCCGTATGTCATACCGAAATCGGTCTTTAGCGGGCCGACCACGACCACCGTCGCGAACAGAAGGATGAGCATATGATCGAAGCTGTGCCCGATGCAGAGAAAGGGCATCGGCCCTCGGATGAACGATTTCATCTTGAGATGTTTCCTCTATCCCGGACTTTCGTCGGGTCCTTTAGTCTCGTTCTCGATCCAGGCAATGAAAGCTGGATTCCCGCCCGTGATCGGCAATCGGACCACACACGGGCAAGTGTACCCGTGCAAGCTTTTGATCCGCTCTATGACAGCGTCTGTCAGTTCTTCGCGCGTTTTCGCAATTAGCGCTGTCTCTGCACCCTTTTGCACTGCACCTTCCCACCAATAGAAGGACGTGACCCCACCGAGGATGTTGACGCAGGCGGCCAAACGCTCCTCAACCAGGGTACGGCCCAGAGAAGCTGCCTCGTGGGGTGTGTCGGCAGTGATATAAAGAAAGACAGGTTGCATCGCTGACAGCACTATAAGCACGAACGTTGTGCACTATATATCACAGCGGGACAGGAAAACAGTTGCTGCAATCGCGCAAGGCAGCTATGACTTTCGCGTCCCGTCAGTCCGCGAGGGTTCGCGCACTGACGCGTTCTGTGTTTGGAACGCCTGGATTCCCGACCGTAAGGAGTAGCGCGCATGTTTGAGAGCCTTCAGGGCCGTCTCGGCGACGTCTTCGACCGCCTGCGTAAGCGCGGCGCGCTCTCCGAGTCCGACGTGAAATCTGCGATGAGGGAAATTCGCATCGCTTTGCTCGAAGCGGACGTAGCGCTTCCGGTCGTCAAGCACTTCATCGACAAGGTCACGGGAGCAGCAGTCGGGCAGGATGTACTTCGTTCAGTAACACCAGGTCAGCAGGTTGTGAAGATCGTTCACGACCAGCTGGTCGAGATGCTCGGCACGGAGCCAGCAGACCTGAACCTTCGCGGCAACCCGCCCCAGGTGGTCATGATGGTGGGCCTGCAGGGTTCCGGCAAGACGACTACCAGCGGGAAGATCGGGCTACGGTTGAAGGACCGGGAGAAAAAGCGCGTCCTAATGGTATCCGTGGACGTGCACCGTCCAGCCGCCATGCAGCAGCTTCAGCAACTTGGCCAGCGGGCCGGGCTCGATGTCGTCCAGCCGGTTTTCGGCGAGATGCCGAACGCCATCGCCAAACGCGCGGTCGATAGTGCGCGTAAAGGCGGCTACGATGTCTTGATCGTTGACACTGCCGGCCGGCTCACCATTGACGAAGCGATGATGCAGGAAGCAGCGGCCGTCAAAGACATCGTCAACCCAGCTGAGGTGCTGCTGGTGGCCGACGCCATGACAGGCCAGGACGCCGTGCAAGTGGGCGAGACCTTTCACCAGCGGCTTGGCGTCACTGGCATTATCCTCACCCGCGTCGACGGCGATGCCCGCGGCGGCGCCGCTCTCTCTATGCGCGCAGTAACGGGACAGCCGATCAAATTCCTGGGCATGGGTGAGAAGCTGGACGCGCTGGACGTGTTCCACCCCGACCGGGTCGCCAACCGCATTCTTGGCATGGGCGACGTGGTCAGCCTGGTGGAGCGCGCCAGTGAGACCATTGAACAGGAAGAAGCGGAGCGCCTTGCGAAAAAGGTGCAGAAGGGCCGCTTGGACCTGGAAGATTTACTAAGCCAACTTCGGCAGATGAAACGAATGGGCGGCCTGGGTGGGCTGATGGGAATGCTGCCGCAAATGGGCAAAATGAAACAGGCTATGGCCGATGCCAAAATCGACGAGAAACTGCTGGCACATCAGGAAGCTATCATTCTGTCGATGACGCCTCAGGAAAGGCAACGGCCAGAAATCATCAAGGCAAGCCGGAAGCGCCGCATCGCAGCGGGATGCGGTCTTGACGTACAACAGGTGAACAAACTGCTGAAACAGCACCAGCAGATGCAGCAGGTGATGAAGAAGATGAAAAAAGGCGGCGGTAAGGGATTGGGCGGCCTGCTGGGCGGCATGAGTGGCGGTGGAATGCCCCCCGTGGGCGGCGGCATGCCTCCTTTCGGGCGATAAAGCCGATGAGTTTTTGTGCTAAAATACAGATAGTTTGGTGAAGGAGACTGGTTTCGTATGACGTTGAAAATGCGTTTGACCCGTGGCGGTTCGAAAAAACGGCCTTATTATCGGATCGTCGTGGCGGAAGGCACCGCCCCACGCGACGGGCGGTTTATCGAGCGGGTTGGCACCTATAATCCGATGCTGCCGAAGGATCACGCGGAGCGGGTGCGCCTGTTCGAAGACCGTGTGAAGTACTGGCTTGGTCACGGTGCAACGCCGACGGACCGCGTCGCCCGTTTTCTAGCCGCCGCGGATTTGGGGCCGAAACGCGAGCTATCCCAGCAAACCAAACAACACTTGCCGAAAGCGAAAGCTCAGGAGCGCCTGAAGGAGGCCGAAGAGCGGCGCCGCCAAGCCGAGGAAGCGGCTGCCGCTGCCGACGCCTCTGCGGCGGAAACTCCCGCCGGTTCCGAAGAAACGCAGGCCTGATCGGCTGATGAGGCCGATATGTGACAAAGGGGTTCAGTGCAGGTAATGAGAGTGCAGGCTGCGACAATGGAAGTGGCGAACACGGAAACGCGGGTGTGCGTCGCCGCGGTCGCTGCTGCCCATGGTGTGCGGGGCCTGCTGCGGCTGAAACCCTTCACCGAAAAGCCGGAAGATTGCGTTGCCTACGGCCCTTTTACAACCGTCGGCGGCAATCGGGCTTTCCGCTTCGAATTCCTTGGCCTGCACAAGAACCAAGTACTGGTGCGGTTCGAAGGCGTTGGAGACCGGACGACGGCTGAGGCTCTGCGGGGAACGCGTCTCTACGTGCCGCGGACGGCCCTGCCGGAGCCGGAGGACGAGGAAGAATTTTACCATGCGGATCTTATCGGCCTTGCTGCCGAACTTCCAGACGGAATGACGATCGGACGGGTCCGCGCGATCTATGACTTCGGGGCAGGCGATTCGCTTGAGTTGACGGACACGGCGACGGAAAAGCCGATCCTGATCCCATTTACCCGCGAGGCAGTGCCTGAAATCGACTTGGCAAACAAAAGAATTGTTGTCGATCCGCCGGCTGGATTGATGGTGGCTTCTGAAGAGATCGAGGAGACGGCCGAATCATGAGCTGGCGAGCCGTTGTCCTGACTCTATTTCCCGAAATGTTTCCGGGTCCGCTCGGGTCTTCCCTAGCCGGCAAGGCGCTTGCGCGCGGCGATTGGGAACTGGACGTAGCCGACATCCGGGTATTTGCCTCGGACAAGCACAGTACTGTCGATGACACGCCTTTTGGCGGTGGGGCGGGCATGGTTATGCGGCCTGACGTGCTCGACCGGGCGCTTGAGGCAAAGGCAGACACACGGGGACCGGTAATTTATCTGTCCCCGCGAGGAAAACCGCTGGACCAGTCCTTGGTCAAGTCATTCGCGGCGGAACCGTCTGTCACTTTGCTTTGCGGCCGGTACGAAGGGGTAGACCAGCGTTTGATCGAAGCGCGCGGCCTCGTTGAAGTCAGTATCGGCGATTTTGTCCTCTCGGGCGGCGAAGCCGCAGCGATTACATTGCTGGATGCGTGCGTCCGTTTATTGCCGGGCGTACTTGGCGATCCGGCTTCCTTAGCCGAAGAGAGTTTTGAGAGCGGTCTGCTCGAATATCCGCATTACACCCGCCCTGCCGAATGGAAGGGCAAGGATGTGCCGGAAGTGTTGTTGTCCGGGAACCACGCAGCCATCGCTGCTTGGCGGCGGGCGGAGGCCGAACGCATCACCCAATCGCGGCGTCCCGATCTATGGGCCCGCTACGCCGGTCGTTTACGTCAAGCACCGGCTCATCATCACGAAGGCTAGGTTAAAATCCATGAATCTCATTCAGCAAATCGAGACCGAAAACATCGCTAAACTGGTCGCGGAAAGGCCGGTTCCGGACTTCCGGCCCGGCGACACCGTCCGTGTGAATTATAAAGTTGTCGAGGGCAACCGCGAGCGGGTGCAGGCGTACGAAGGCGTCTGCATCGCCCGCAAGAGCGCCGGAATGAGTTCTTCGTTTACGGTGCGGAAGATCTCATCCGGCGAGGGCGTGGAACGCGTGTTCCCGCTGTACTCTCCTAACATCGACAGCATTGTCGTCGTACGTCATGGTCGTGTCCGCCGGGCGAAACTTTACTATCTTCGCGAGCGCCGCGGAAAATCCGCTCGCATCGCCGAGCGCAGCCGCGCGTCGCGTAACGCGATGGCAGCAAAAGCCGAAGCGAGGGCCGCTGCAGCCCGCGAAACAGCACAAGCCAACGAGTAGCATTGATTCGAATCCCGGGCATTCTGTAGATAAAGCGTTTCGGTTAGCCTGTCCCGGGATTTTAATCAGTCAGGCTGGCCCGAGGAATGTAGGAGACGGAAGCGATGGCGGGCCTGCGCACGCTGTTTGATAAAATCTGGGAAAGTCACTTGGTAGCGACCCAGGAAGACGGCACGTGCCTGATTTATATTGATCTGCACTTGGTCCACGAGGTGACCAGTCCACAGGCATTCGAAGGCCTTCGCATGGCTGGCCGCAAGCTACGCCGCCCGGACAAGACTCTCGCCGTTGCCGACCACAACGTACCGACCACCAAGCGGTCGGATGGGATCAAAAACGAAGAGTCTCGGTTGCAGGTCGAAACGCTGGAGCACAATGTTAAGGAATTCGGCGTTCCTTATTTCCCGGTGAGCGACGTTCGCCAGGGCATCGTCCACATCATCGGTCCTGAGCAAGGTCTTACCCAGCCAGGGATGACGGTTGTTTGTGGCGACAGCCATACGGCGACGCACGGCGCCTTTGGCGGCTTGGCTTTCGGTATCGGGACATCGGAAGTCGAACATGTAATGGCCACCCAGACGCTGATTCAGCGTCCGGCGAAAAACATGCGCGTAACGGTGGATGGAAAACCGCCCACGGGCACGACCGCGAAAGACCTGATCCTGGCGATTATTGGCAAGATCGGCACCGCCGGTGGCACCGGCCATGTCATCGAATTCGCTGGCGACGCGATCCGCAACCTGTCCATGGAGGGGCGGATGACAGTCTGTAACATGGCGATCGAAGCCGGTGCGCGTGCCGGAATGGTTGCCCCGGACGAAACCACCTTCGAATACCTGAAGGGCCGTCCCTTCGCGCCGAAAGGCGCGGCTTGGGATGCTGCCGTTGCCTACTGGAAAACCCTGCCTTCCGACGAAGGCGCGACTTACGACAAGGAAGTCGTGCTGAATGCGGCCGAGATTATTCCATACGTAACATGGGGCACCAGTCCACAGGATGCGCTGCCGATCACGGATACTGTACCCGACCCGACAGTGATCGGCGATGAATGGCGTCGAAGCGCCGTCGAACGCTCCATCGAATACATGGGGCTGCGGCCCGGCCAGAAGCTAACCGACATCAAAATAGACACCGTGTTTGTCGGGTCCTGCACGAACGGCCGGATCGAGGATATCCGCGCCGTGGCGCAAGTCGCGAAAGGCCGGAAAGTGGCTGACGGCGTCCGGGCGCTGATCGTGCCCGGCTCCGGCTTGGTGAAAGAACAGGCCGAAGAAGAAGGGCTCGATCAGATCCTTTTGCAAGCAGGCTTCGAATGGCGCGAGCCCGGCTGTTCCATGTGCCTCGCCATGAACGACGACAAGCTGAAGCCAGGCGAGCGCTCGGCCTCCACCTCCAATCGGAACTTCGAGGGTCGCCAAGGTCCCGGAGGACGTACACACTTGGTCAGTCCCGCGATGGCAGCGGCGGCGGCCGTCACGGGCCACTTGGCCGACGTAAGGGAATTGCTTTCATGAACCCCAATACTGTCCTCGACTGGGATTGCGAATGGCTGGACGAGGACGAAGAGGAAGAACCGGAGTCGCTCGGTGAATTGTTTTTTCGGGACGCGGCTACAGGCCGATTCACACGAGTCGACTGCACCCACCTGCCCCACTTCGTCGCGCTTTATGAGCGCGACGAAGATGTGCTGAACTAAGGGTTAGAAAATCGGCATGAAAAAATTCGAAACCTTCACGGGCGTGGCTGCGCCCATGCCGGCCCATAATATCGACACTGACAAAATCATCCCTGCACGCTTCCTGAAGACTATCCAGCGCGCAGGCCTGGGCAAGTACCTCTTTAATGACCAGCGGTTCACTGAGGACGGCAACGAAAAACCGGATTTCGTGCTGAACAAAGGGGCCTATCGCAATGCAGAGATTCTGGTAGTCGGCGATAATTTCGGCTGCGGCTCATCGCGGGAGCATGCGCCCTGGGCGCTGAGTGATTTTGGTATAAAATGCATCATCGGCACGGACTTCGCAGACATCTTCTTTAACAACAGCTTCAAGAATGGGATGCTGCTGATCAAGCTTCCGAAAGAGGTCGTCGATGAGTTGATGGACGATGCGCAGAAAGGCGCGAATGCCCGCTTGACCGTAGATTTGGAAACGCAAGAAATTACCCGGCCAAACGGCGAGAAGGTAAGGTTCGACGTGGAATCCTTCCGGAAGCATTGCCTGCTGAACGGATTGGATGATATCGGCCTAACCATGGAAAAGAACAACGATATCAACAATTTCGAACGAAAGGATGATCAGCACCGGCCATGGGCGCCTGAAATCACTGCCGGCTAGACATCTGATCCTAATGTTGCATCGGTTCGAAGGCGGTTCTTACGCATTGATGCCCGGCTATGACGCCGGGCGTTTGCATGTGTCCGTGCTTCTTGGCGTATTTCATTACCAGTCCTCTTCTTTTCCTTGCGCCTCCAACTCTTCCATGTCGTCATCGGACAGGCCAAAATGATGGCCGATCTCATGGATAAGCACGTGATAAACTACACGGGAGAAGTCCTCGCCTGTTTCCCGACAGTAATGAAGGATCGGTTGCCGATATAAAAATATTCGATCTAAATCGTCCGGCGCGTCATTCACGCTTTTCCGGTCCAGGGAGACCCCAGAATAAAGGCCAAGCAAGTCTAATGGCGATTCCAGGTCCATCTCCTTTACGATTTCGGGATCTGGAACCTCCTCTATAAGGATGGCAATGCCCTGCACATGAGCGACTAACTCCCGAGGAAGGCTTGCCAAGGCGTCTTCCGCGATGGCTTGCATCTCCCCTACACTTCGCGGCAGGATATCTGGCACGTTGCACCTTTTCTTTTGCGTCATCCGTTTTGCGAGAGACCCATGGCTGAGCCCCTAACTGAAAATGAACGAGAACAGGCACTCCGCTCGATCCCGGATTGGTCTCAGACCGAGGGACGGGATAGCGTTCAACGCTCCTTTCAATTTGCGGATTTCCGAACCGCCTTCGGTTTCATGGCGGAAGTTGCCCTGGCTGCCGAGAAGATGGATCACCATCCCGAGTGGTTCAATGTCTATAACCGGGTGGACATCACCCTCACCACCCATGACGCCGGCGGACTGACCATGCGCGATATTCGCCTCGCGGAAGTTATCGACAAAACCGCAGCCGACCGCTGAAACTCCGATCGGATGGAATAACCCGTCCTCGAGCGGTTGAACTCGACATCCCCTTCAGCTGCCCAGTACAGCGGTTGCCAACAGCGGTGGCATGAGTCGTTGCGGAGTTTCAAGTTTTGGTGCCCGACGGCTCGACTCTCCTAACGGATTTTGGTAGCGTTTTTGTGCCATTCGGCATTTCCGTTGGCCAAACGGCCGATTTAGCTTGGTATCCTACCAGGCTAAGGAGTAGGTGGCGGCGACCTACAGCAAACCGCTAACGCTTAAGGTTGTCTTACTTGAATCGGCGTTTTCAGGCGGTCGGCCAGCAATGTCGATCGGAACGAAGCACTAAAGAGCATGCGCAGAATAGGGAGAAAATCCTGATGCGATTAACGATCAGCGCAATAGCGGCTGCAGCCGCTATTGCGTTCCTAGGAAGCCAATCGGCCCAGGCCGACTGCGGTCGCGTGACCATTGCCGATATGAACTGGGCTTCCGCCGAATTTGCGGCTTATGTGGACAAAATCGTTCTTGAGGAAGGTTACGGCTGCAACGTGGAGCTGGTGCCGGGTGACACCATGCCCACTTCCACGTCTATGATGGAGAAAGGCGAACCGGATATTGCACCCGAGTTATGGGTCAACGCCGTAAAGACCGCCTTGGATCGTGCGGTGGAAGAAGGGCGTCTGCAGTATGCGGCGGAAATCCTCAGCGACGGCGGCCAAGAAGGGTGGTGGATCCCGCAATATGTGAAGGATGCAAACCCGGAGATCAAAAGCGTCAACGACGCCCTGGCGCGCCCTGAATTGTTTGAGCATCCGGAGCTACCCGAAAAAGGGGCTGTTTATGGATGCCCCTCGGGCTGGAACTGTCAGATCCTCATGGAAAACTTTTTCCGGGCTTATGACGGCGAAGAAAAAGGCTTCGAACTGATCGACCCCGGCTCTGGCGCAGGCCTCGCAGGCTCCATTGCCAAATCGTATGAGCGTAAGGAGCCGTGGCTTGGCTACTACTGGGCTCCCACGGCAATCCTGGGCAAGTATCCCATGTATCGCCTTGATATGGGTGTCGAACATGACCCGGAAGAGTGGCATAGCTGCACCAGTCAGCCGGATTGCGTGGATCCTGAACCGAACGAATGGACACGTTCCTCGGTTTGGACGGTCGTTACGGACCGCTTCAGCAAAAGCTCGCCAGAAGCCATGGCTTATCTGGAACAGCGTTCCTGGTCTAACGAGATCGCTAACGAGGTTTTAGCCTACATGGACGAGAACCAGTACATGGGTGAAGATGGGGCTCGCTATTTCCTCAAAAAGTATCAGGACAAATGGACTGCATGGGTACCGGATGAGGTAGCTGCCCGCGTGAAGGAAGCGCTCTAAGCATTAAGAGTTATCCTTGGGGAGATATGGTCGCTCCGGGAAGCTTGCTATTGATGCATTCCGGAGCGGCCTGAGATAGAACCCCACAAACTCTTCAATTGCGGGGCTGCATAGAAAAGACCGACAAAAAGCAAAAGTTTGAAGGCTTGCTTTTATGGCAGATTGGCTTGTAGAATTTCCGGCCTTGCCACGTGAAACCCTGCTGGCGATCCGGCGTTCGGTCGACGAGGGCTATCGCGAATTCTCGAGAACTTATGGCATCGCTATCGAAGACTTCTTCGATCCACTGCTTCGGTTCATGATCTGGTTCGAGCAACTGCTTTTGCAGTCGCCCTGGTGGTTGATTATAGCCGTCGTAGCGGCGCTGGCCTACGGAGCTGCACGCAGTCTCTGGATGGTTGTCGGGGTTGTTTGTGCCTTTCTGCTCATTGGTATCTTCGGGATGTGGGAAGATACGATGAGCACGATCTCAATCATTTTCGTCTGCACAATGCTTGCTATCGTGATCGGAATTCCAGTTGGCGTGTTAATGGCGCGATTTGACCGCATGCAATCCACGATTACGCCTGTGCTGGATGTTATGCAGACCATGCCACCCTTTGTGTATTTAATTCCGGTGGTAATGCTGCTCGGCATCGGCCGGGTACCAGGCGTTATTGCAGTGGTTATTTACGCCATTCCCCCCGTTATTCGCTTGACGAATCTCGGGATCCGTTTGGTCGACAAGGACGTGCTTGAGGCGGCCAATGCTTTCGGCGCTAACTTCCGACAGCGCCTTTTTGGCGTTCAAATTCCTCTTGCAATGCCGAACATCATGGCCGGCATCAACCAAACCATTATGATGGCACTTGCGATGGTGGTCATTGCCTCGATGATCGGTGTCAAAGGCCTCGGGCAGCCCGTTCTCAAAGCGATCACGAACCAATATTTCACGATGGGGCTGCTGAATGGTCTGGCTATTGTTGCCATCGCAATCATTTTCGACCGCGTTAGCCAAGCATATGGCGCTCGGATCCAAAGGCACCGCGGGGTGGGGCACTAACCCTCCCCTTGCACGGACTGAATAGACCAAGGAACCGAGTATTCGATGGCGAAAATCGAAGTTGAAAACGTATTCAAGATCTTCGGCGATAATCCCCAGTCTGTTCTGCCGAGAGCCCAGACCGGGGAAAGCAAGGATAACATCCTACGGACAACCGGGCATACGGTCGGTCTGCACGACATCACGCTCTCGATGGAAGAAAGCAAGACTTTTGTCGTCATGGGATTGTCCGGCTCCGGAAAATCGACCCTGATCAGGCACCTTAACCGGCTGATCGACCCGACGGCTGGTCGCATTCTGGTTGACGGGCAGGATGTCCTGAAGCTGAATGACAGCGATCTGCGCGAGTTCCGCCGGCGCAAGACGGCGATGGTCTTCCAGCGGTTCGCCCTGATGCCGCATCGCACAGTCATCGAAAATGTCGCTTACGGCCTTGAAATGCAGGGAAAAAGTAAACGGGAGCGTCAAGAAAAGGCGGGCGAATGGATCGAGACCGTTGGGCTTGGCGGGTATGAAAGATCGTACCCCAGCCAGCTTTCGGGCGGCATGCAGCAGCGCGTTGGCTTGGCGCGTGCGCTTTGCGGCGACCCTGAGATTCTATTGATGGACGAAGCATTCAGTGCGCTCGACCCTTTGATCCGTTCGGGAATGCAGGACCAATTGATCGAACTACAGGAAAGGCTGAACAAAACCATTGTCTTCATCACCCATGATTTGGATGAAGCTCTGAAACTTGGCGATAAGATCGCCATTCTCAAGGATGGCCGATTGAGCCAGGTCGGCAATCCGGACGAGATTTTGCTTAATCCGGCAGACGATTACGTTGCCGCTTTTGTGCGGGACGTTAATCGGGCGCGGGTCTTGACCGTCGATGTGGTAATGCGGCCACCACGTCTGCGCCTGACGACGGAAAACATCGAGGCGGCGCTTCACGAAATGCGAGGAAGCAAAGCGGACTATGGCTATGTGTTTGAGGGGAAGGAATTCCGAGGCGTGGTAACGGAGGGGGATCTAACGCGTGCCATCAAGGGCAATGACGCTCCCCGTCCCAACCTTTACGAACTCGCCGACGAGACCCAGACGGTAACGGCAGATTCGGTCCTGGAAGATGCGCTGCCGACGATCCTCCAGGCCGACGCACCGGTCCCCGTTGTTGACAATAACGGCGAATTCAAAGGCGTTATCTCCAAGCGGCAGTTGGTCCGCGTCCTGACCGAGCATCGCGACGACGAGGATGAGGCCCAATCACCACCCGTATAATTGCAGGGCCCGTATCAAAACCCTGAGCCGGGCTGAGCCAAGTATTCTTCTTCCTCCGGGGTACTTTCCCGCCCTAGTGCCGCGTTGCGATGCGGGAAGCGCCCGAACCGCGCAATCACCGCCCGGTGCTCTTCGGCGTAACGGGTCCACTCCGCGTTGCCTAGCGGCCGGATCAATTCGATCGCCCGATCCTGGTCTTCCAGATTTTCACTATGCTCAAAGGGCAAATACCAGAAGAGCCGCTGAACGGGCAGCTTGTCCTGATCGAAGCAGTGCTCGATCGCATGCTTCGCCACGGCGAGGGCATGACTATCATTCGCGAATGCTTTTGCGTC
>CAYYSC010000042.1:0-13169 GCA_964474065.1 uncultured Rhodospirillales bacterium
ATCTACACGTACTGACACACTCTTTCCCTACACGACGCTCTTCCGATCAGCGTGCGGTCGAAGTCGTGATCCCCGTCCTCATCGTGATAGACCGCCACAGCATAGGCCCCCGTGTCGGGTAAGGCCAAGCAGGCGGTGGCTTTGTCACGAACGATCGGTACGCGTTCCCGGAGCAGCTTGCGCGCGGGCGATAGGAAGTCTTCGGGCCGATCGCCATAAACCGTGATCGTAACATTGCCGTCGGCGCTTCGGACATCGCGGATTTCCACCTGCAGGGGCGTTTCACCGCCCTCGCACGTCGCGGATGCTGCCGCGGCTGCGGGCGCGGCCAGCGCGAACGCCAGCGTCGCGGGGAGAAGGGCAAGAACGAAACGGCGGAGCAAGAGAGAAGTCCACTGAATTGCGTGGCGGTCGGAGGCATCGTAAAGTGGCTGCTTGTCTTTGAGAAAGCAACCGCTTCCGAGGGAGCCGTCATCGTGACAACGCCGACCATGGTCAAGTTCGGCTACCCCGCCTCTCTCATCCATGAGGATGAAAACTGGGCTGTCCTTGTCCGGCCGCAACAGGTGACGCTCGGGTCGCTGGTCCTGGTCAGCCGCGAGCCCGTCCAGGAATTCAGCGCGGTCAGCGATGCGGGCTTCGCCGCCATGGGACCGGTCATTCGCCGCATCGAGCGGACACTGACCACCCTCGTGTCCTACGAACGGATTAACTATCTGATGCTGATGATGGTTGACCCTGACGTTCATTTTCACGTCCTTCCCCGTTACAGCGGAGAGCGCCGTTTTGGTGATTTGGTTTTCCCGGACGCCGGCTGGCCGGGACCTCCCGATCTGAAGGCTGTGCTCGAGCCGACGCCGAAGCAGCAGGCGGATCTCATCGAGAAGCTGCGGGAGGTATGGGCGGACAACGCCGGATGAATCTGCGTTCCTGTCTGCCTGGAAGGATGCTCGACCGCTATCTCCTGAGGCAGATGCTGCGCCCCTTACTGATCAGTCTGGGGCTGGTATTGCCGGCGCTCGTGTTAGAACGCATCTTGCGCCTGGTGGATATGGTCGTCGCGCACGGTGGGCCTCTCGCCTCCGTGCTCACCATGGCGGCAAGCCTTTTGCCACACTACCTCGCCCTCGCTTTGCCGGCCGCGTTTTTTCTCAGCATCCTGACTGCGATGGGCCGGCTGGCCAGCGACTCGGAGATCGATGCCATTCTGTCGAGCGGTCTTTCAGTCCACCGTCTGGTCGCACCTTTCGTGGTCGTAGGCCTGGCGTTGGCCTTGGTCACCATCGTCCTGTCCGGCTACGTGCAGCCGCATGCACGCTATGGCTACCGGGCCGAAGTGCACACGGCGAAACAGGCAGCCTGGATCCATGGTCTCTCTCCAGGCCAGTTTTTCGAGATCGGCGAAGGTATGACGTTTTACGCCGATGCTGTTGACCGTGCTTCGGGCTCTCTTTCGGAGGTTTTCATTCACGAGACCAAATCCAACGGCGACATGGTGACAACAACTGCCCGCTACGGACGGGTGGTGCGCGATTCGGCCCACCCGGATCACCTGAAGTTCGTGCTCCTGGAGGGGCGGCGGCTGAACTCCGCCGAAGACGGGTCGGTGCTGGAATTCGAGGTTCTGACCTTGGACCGTGACTTCTCGCTAAAGGCCACTCAGTTTCGCCCCCGTGGACGGGATGAGCGGGAGTTGACCCTTGGCGAGCTCTATCATGCGCTCGCCGAGGGGGACGGCCCGGTGGCGCCGCACGTGCTATCTGCAGAACTTCATGGGCGGTTGGTCCGCGCCGCCTCGATGTCCGTGCTGCCGCTGCTGGCCTTGCCAATGGGCATGGCGGCGAAGCGGGGCCGGCGCGGAGCTGGGGTACTGGTCGCCGCCCTCTTGCTCGTGGTGTATCATCACACGCTGCAAATGGGGGAAAGTCTGGTGGAGGTCGGCCGTCTGGCACCCGGCCCGGTCGTTTGGATGCCGTTCGCGGCGTTTACCGGGCTCGGTCTGTGGGTGCTGTGGCGCGCCAACGGCCGTTCCGGCCGGGGGCCTTTCGACGACCTCCTTGCGTCTGCCGCCGGCTTGATCGGCGATCTTCGGTACTGGCTTGGCCGGTGGCGCCGGAGGCGTGCGTGACGTTCGCGCGATACCTGTCCGCCATTCTTGCGATGCGTGTGATCATTGCGTTTTGCGGACTGGCCGCCTTGTTGCAGATTCTTGACCTGCTGGAGAACGCCAACCTTATCTTCCAGGCTGGAGACGGCGTCATCGGCGTGGCAACCTATGCGCTGTGGCGGCTCCCGCTGATCGCCAAACAAGTGTTACCGTTAGCTGTCCTCGCTGGTGCGCTCGTTACCTTTATGACCCTCGCGCGCAACAACGAGCTGATCATGATGCGGGCGGCAGGCGTAACCGCCTACCGCATCTTTGCAAGCATGCTTCCGGTGACGGCGATCATTGCAGGCTTCCACTTCATCCTCGTCGACAGCATCGCACCAGCGGCGGAAAACGGCTTCGCGACCTGGTGGGAGAGTGTGGAACGCCGCGCCGGCGAGACGAAGAGCGAACCGAAAGCCCCCACATTCATGCGTGCCGGCGACGGGACGATCATTTCCGTCGGCGCGACGGGGCAAGATCCCGCGTCGATGGCCAACGTGGCTTTTTTCATCCTGGACGATAAGGGGCTTCTGTTGCGTCAGCTCGAAGCGAGAGTCGCGAGACGCGAAAACGATGGCTGGCGGCTATACGATGTTCATGACGCGCAAGTGCATGACGCGCAAGTGAGCGATCAGGGACTTTTCGTGTCGGACCTTGCGGAGATGCCCTGGCCGGAGAGGATAAGCGCCACCAGTGTGCTGGCGGCGCTCCAGCCGGCGGAGAGTGTCTCGACGAAAAGGCTGCTTGAGCTGCTAGGCGGAGAGGTTCCCGCGACGGAACCTGCCTCCCATTACCGCACGGAACTGCTCCACAATCTGGCGCTGCCGCTGACTGCGCCCTTGATGGTTCTCCTGGCGATGCCGGCTACCTATGGCAGCTCCCGGCATGGCGGTGCGGCACGCGGCTTTTTGCTGAGTTTCGCACTTGGGCTCGGCTACCTGGTAAGCGACAAGCTCTTTATAGCCATGGGACAGGCCGGCCTGTTGCCTGCGTTGCTTGCCGCGTGGGGAGCCACTGTCATGTTCGCCAGCATCGGTATCGCCGTGTTGTTGAAATTCGAGGAACCATGATCATCTGGATCGATTCCCGTGCATCAGCCAGCGCGGCCCCCTCGTTCAAGGTCGACCCGCTTGAGTGTCTGGCAAGGACGCTGAATCGCCCAAAGAGCCCGCCGCTGCGGGTTGTGTTTTCCGGTCCGGAGCGACCGGCGCCTGCGGGTCGCGCTCGGTGGGGAAGGAATGGAGCGCCCGGGCCTTGTTCCCTCGACCGAAACCTATGCAGAGTCCCTTCCCGAACGCGCCGAGGATGTTACTTCCATGGCAAAGGCAGTGGCAGCCGTGGTGCCGGAAGCGGTCGTGCAGCCGGAGCCGCCGGTTGATGCAACAGGTCCAGGTTCGGCCGGTCGGAGACAAGCGGACGCTTGAAGCTTTTCTGCGCGTGCCGTTCCGGGTCCACGCAGATGACCCCGCCTGGATTCCGCCGCTGTTCCGAGAACGGAAGCAGGCGCTGGATCAGGTCCGCAATCCCTTTTTTCGTCACGCCGAAGCCGCCTTTTGGATTGCAGAGCGTAACGGCGCGGCAGTCGGCAGGGTCAGCGCGCAGATGGATATGTTGGCGCCCGCCGGCGAGGGGCATTTCGGCATGCTCTGCGCGCCGGACGATCCCGGGATAATCCGCCTCCTGATGTCGACAGCCGAAGATTGGCTTCGCAAGCGGGGCGCCCAGACCGTGGTGGGGCCTTACAACCTCTCGATCAACCAGGAGAGCGGTCTGCTGGTTGAAGGCTTCGACGCCCCTCCCATGCTGCTGATGCCGCATGATCGGCCCTATCTTGCCCCGCGCCTGGAAGCGCTTGGATACACGAAGGCGAAGGACCTTTACGCGTATCTGTGCGAGACTGGCGGCAATCTTCCACCGGAAATCGGGAGAGTGCTGGACCGAGGCTTGGCGGACGGATTGCGGTTGCGCCCTATCGATATGGGCGATTACCAGCGTGAGATCCGGGCGCTTGCGAAGATCTTCAACGATGCCTGGAACGCCAATTGGGGCTTTGTCCCGTTTACGGAAGACGAAATCGCGGCCATGGCCCGGGAACTGCGGCCATTAGTTGACCCTCGCCTGATCTGGTTCGTCGACGTCGATGGCGAACCTAGCGGATTCGCCGTCTGTCTGCCCAATCTGAATGAGGCAATCCGCGATCTCAACGGACGTCTTTTTCCATTTGGATGGACCAAATTGCTGTGGCGGCTAAAAGTTCGCAAGCCAACCACGGCGCGCGTGGCCCTGATGGGAGTCCGCCCCGGCCTTTCCTCCAGCCTCCTCGGCAGCATCATTCCCTTTCTGATCGTCGATGCGATCGGACGGGAAACCCGCCGGAAGGGCATGTCGGCGGTGGAACTGTCCTGGATTCTGGAAGACAATCAGCCTGTCATTCGCCTGATCGAGACAGTGGGCGGACGCCGATATAAGACCTACCGTCTCTATCAGAAAACGTTGTGATGGCTGAAAGTTTTTCTGTCCTCCTGTTGGCCGGAAGCCGCAGCGGTGCGGACCCGGTGGCTGCCGAAGCCGGCGTTGCCAGCAAGATATTCGTGCCGGTCTGCGGCAAGCCGATGATCGAGCATGTTCTGGCGACAGTACTCGGCCTGAGGGAGGTACGACACGTCATCGTCGTGACCGACGCCGCCGACTTGCTGCGGGAGATCGACATTGTGGCATCGGCGAACAGCGCTCACCGGCTGAGCTTTGTGCAGCCTGCCGAGACGCCGAGCACGAGTGTCCTTCAGGCATTGGATCATCCGCAAGCGACGTTTCCGCTGCTGATCACGACGGCGGACACACCGTTGCTCACCGTACAAATGGTCCGCTGGTTCTGGGGGGCGGTGCCGGCGGAGGCAGACGTCGCGGCAGCCGTAGCCCGGGGAGTGGATATCCGGGAGAGGTTTCCGCTTGCGCGCCGGACGTTTCTGAAGTTTTCCGACGGCGATTTCAGCGGTTGCAATCTGTTTGCGTTGAAATCGCCTGAGGCGCGGCGCCTGGTAAATTATTGGCGGCAACTGGAAGCCCACCGCAAACGCCCTGTCAAGATGGCCCGCCTGCTGGGGTTGCCCGCAGTGATCCGCTACCTCTTGGGGAGGCTTTCGTTGCGGACGGCGGCTGAAAACCTCTCGCGGCGGGCCGGCGCCAAAGCTGCCATCGTACCGATCCCGTTCGCCGAGGCCGCCGTCGACGTCGACAAACCCGAGGATCTGCCGGTGGTGGAGCACGCACTGTCCGAACGAAAAAAACCGGCGCGGTAGCGGCACACACGGCTCCAGCAGCGGGAGCCAGGCTCCGCCCGTACCGGTTTTCCGGTAGCCTTGTTTGGACGCCGGCCAAAGCCTCGGCCTGTCCCGATATCCAGTCCTGCTGCGCGCAGATTGCCGTCAGTTTTTCGGCCAGAGCCAAATCTTGCCGTCTGTCATGACGGAAACGGGCGCTGTGGCTTGTCGGAGCAGGCTCTGAAGAATCGCGGGCTCAATCAACGTATTGTCATTCAGCGGCAGGAAATCGCCATTCATTTCGGTCCGTCCCGGCTGTCATTTCAGGACCATCTTCCCTCTGGCGGAGTCACGGTGCGCGAACGAGGTAGTGCCGATGTCAGACCGCGGCGCAGGATGGGAGGATATTGGGTTAACCGCTATTTTTGCCAGCAACGGGCCTTACAGGCTCTCCCCGACGTCTTTTCAAGAAGGCTTTCCGGTTGTAAAGGGCGGAGAGGAAAGGGCAAGAGAGACGATTGAATCCAGGACCGTGCATGGGGCTTCGCTTCGGGTTGTGCGCCGCCGGATGCCGACCAAATAAGCCGCATTGGCACGCGTCACGATCGCTCGAAATAATCCACCCGCGCCGGGATCTGGATATCAACAGCGGACCGCCGTGTTACGTTCCGAAAGTCGCTTGTCTCTCCGAAGAAGGCTTGTCCCAAGTGGCTGGGGCGCCTGGATTCGAACCAGGGATCACGAGACCAAAACCCGTTGCCTTACCGCTTGGCCACGCCCCAAGAGCACCTTGAGAAAGCGCGATATATGCCAATGCGCACCGGCAAAGGCAAGACGGTTCCGCCGGATTTCCGATACCGTTTTGGGGTTGCAATCCGGAGCGGGATCCTCCAATTAATCCGTATTGGCAGAATACAGAATGGATCGGCGGCATGTTCCGCTTAGGCAGAATGACGGATTACGGCGTTGTCGTGCTCGGCCAATTGGGCGGTCACCGCACACGCAAGCTGAGCGCGCCGGAGATCGCGGAAGCCACCGGCCTGCCGGGAGCGACCGTGAGCCAAGTGCTGAAGACGCTAGGGGCCTCCGGCATGGTGTCATCCCAGCGGGGCGCCCGTGGCGGCTACCAGCTAGCCCGCCCGCCGGAGGAGATCACGGTGCGTGAACTTGTCGTCGCATTCGAAGGGCCTGTTGCCGTCACCGCTTGCGTGGAGGGGGCGTCCGACAATTGCGCCGTGCAGTCGGTCTGCCTTTTGGCTGGCGGCTGGGAACAGGTGAACACCGCCATTCAGGCGGCACTGGACAGCGTAACCCTGGCCGACCTGCTGCGCCCGGTCACGCAGTTCGGGCGCCAGGAAGCAGGCACATCATGGGTTAATGAACAAGCTAACGGAGGGGTGAGCGCATGAGCGCGACCACGGAAACCGTCGAACAAGTCCAATCGCTCGCGGGAGAGGGCTACAAGTACGGCTTCTTTACCGACATCGAAATGGAAACGGCCCCCAAGGGCTTGTCGGAAGAGGTCATCCGTTTCATTTCCGCCAAGAAGGAGGAACCAGAATGGCTGCTCGAATGGCGCCTGAAGGCCTACCGCCACTGGCTCACCATGGAAATGCCGAGCTGGCAAAAGCTCGATTTGCCCGAAATCGACTACCAGGGCATTTACTATTACGCTGCGCCCAAGGGTCAGGCGGACAAACCGAAAAGCTTGGACGAGGTCGACCCCGAACTCTTGCGCACCTACGAGAAGCTCGGGATCCCGCTCCGGGAGCAGGAAATGCTGGCTGGGGTGGCGGTCGACGCGGTTTTCGACAGCGTCTCCGTCGCTACTACCTTCAAGAAGAAGCTGGAAGAGGCGGGAGTAATCTTCTGCCCCATCTCGGAAGCCGTGCAAAATTATCCGGAGCTGGTGCAGAAGTATCTCGGCAGCGTCGTGCCTTACACGGACAACTACTTCGCAACACTGAACTGCGCGGTTTTTACGGACGGTAGCTTCGTCTACATCCCGCCAGGGGTGCGTTGCCCGATGGAGCTGTCCACGTATTTCCGCATCAACGCGATGAATACGGGCCAGTTCGAACGCACGCTCATCATTGCCGACGCCGGCTCCTATGTCAGCTATCTGGAAGGGTGTACGGCGCCCCAGCGCGACGAAAACCAGCTTCATGCCGCCGTCGTGGAGCTGGTGGCGTTGGACGATGCGGAGATCAAATACTCCACGGTGCAGAACTGGTATCCGGGCGATGAGGAAGGCCAGGGCGGTATCTTCAATTTCGTCACCAAACGCGGGATCTGTAAGGGCGAGCGCTCCAAGATCTCCTGGACACAGGTAGAAACCGGTTCGGCGGCGACCTGGAAGTATCCCTCCTGCATCCTGCAGGGTGACGACTCGGTCGGGGAGTTCTACTCCATTGCCATCACCAACAACTACCAGCAGGCCGACACCGGCACGAAGATGATCCATCGCGGCGCCCGCACGCGCTCGCGGATCATCTCGAAAGGTATTTCGGCCGGCCGCGCCCACAACACCTACCGGGGGCTGGTACGGGTGACACCGAAAGCAGAAGGCGCGCGCAACTACACGCAATGCGACTCGCTGCTGATCGGCGACCGCTGCGGCGCCCATACCTTCCCGTACATCGAGAGCCAGAACCGTTCGGCCCGCGTGGAGCACGAGGCGACAACCTCGAAAATCTCCGAAGACCAGCTCTTCTATTGCCAGAGCCGCGGCATCGACGAGGAAGAGGCCGTCGCCCTCATCGTCAACGGCTTCTGCCGGGAAGTGCTGCAACAATTGCCGATGGAATTCGCCGTCGAAGCGCAGAAACTCGTTGGCATCTCACTGGAAGGGAGCGTGGGCTAACTGCCATGCTGGACATCAAGAACCTGCACGCCACCGTCGATGGCAAGCCGATCCTGAAGGGGATAGACCTGCACATCCCAACCGGGGAAGTGCACGCGATCATGGGGCCGAACGGCTCCGGCAAGAGCACGCTTTCCTACGTGCTGGCCGGACGCGAAGGCTATGAGGTGACGGAAGGTTCCGTCATGTATCACGGCCAGGACCTGCTGGAACTCTCCCCGGACGAGCGCGCCGGGGCGGGTGTCTTTCTGGCGTTCCAGTATCCGGTGGAAATCCCGGGCGTCACCGGCACCACATTTCTACGCACTGCTGTCAACGCCGTACGCCGGGCGCGGGGTGAGGAAGAGCTGGACGGCATGGCGTTCGTCAAGGCAGCCCGCGCCAAGATCAAGGAGCTCGGCATGTCGGACGATGTGCTGAAGCGCGCGGTGAATGCCGGCTTCTCGGGCGGCGAGAAAAAGCGAAACGAAGTGCTGCAGATGGCTTTGTTGGAGCCGAAACTCGCGGTGTTGGACGAAACCGATAGCGGCCTCGACATCGATGCATTGCGGATCGTAGCCGATGGCGTGAACGCGCTGCGATCGCCAGAGCGGTCCATGCTGATCATCACGCATTACCAGCGTCTGCTGGATTACATCGTGCCGGACGTCGTGCACGTGCTGGCGAAGGGCCGCATCATCAAGACCGGCGGTCCGGACCTGGCCCACCGGTTGGAGGCCGAAGGCTATGCCGAGGTAATCGGGGAGGCTGCCTGATGGCGACGACCGCCCGGAAATTCGGCGTCGAGGCATTTGAGAATGCGTTCGATTCAGCGGCTCTGCCGGCGGTAACGGCAGAGCGCAAGGCAGCGCTGGAGCGTTTCGCCGAGACCGGCCTGCCGCACCACAAGATCGAAGCCTGGAAGTACACCAGCTTGGTGCATCTCGCGCGCACGGCCTTTCAGCCGGCGCCGGCGAACTTTGAACTGGCTGGGGACCTGCCTGAAAGGCTGGAGGGCGCGGCACGGGTCGTGTTTGTCAACGGCCGCTATTCCGAGGCGCTCTCCGACCCGCGAGTTGCGGGCCACACTTCACTCAAGTTCACCGCGTCATCGGACGCCTTCGTGCTGGGCAGGGAGGTCGGGGACGATCCGATGCTGGCGCTCTCCGCGGCGCTCGCTGCCGACGGAGCAGTACTGACGTTCAGCGGCGATCAGCCGCCCGTGGAACTGCTCTATGTGACGGTGCCGGGCGCCGCACCGCAAATGGCGCATACGCGCAACCGCATCGAAGTCACCTCCGGTACCGCGACCGTTGTTGAGCGGCATGTGACAGTCGGTTCCGGCGAGACGACACTCAACAACGGCGCAACCCAAATCGCGCTGGCGGAAGGAGCCACCTTCCAGAACATCAAGCTGCAGGACGAGGCCCTGAACGCCAATCACATTTGGCACCACACGGTCGGCATCCCTGCAGGCGCCCGCTACCACAACTACGTTATTAGCGTTGGCGGCGGACTGGCCCGCAACCGGATCACCGCACGCCTGCTCGGCGAAGGCGCGGACTGCGTGCTGGACGGTGCCTATGCCGCCCGCGGCCGCCAGCACCTGGACCATACCAGCCTGATCGATCACGCGGTCGCCGATTGCACCAGCCGGCAGGTCTACAAGGGTGTGATCGATAACGAGGCCCGCGGTGTCTTTCAGGGGCACATCATCGTGCGCGAGGACGCCCAACGGACGGACGGTCACCAACTCAACCGCGCCCTGATGCTAAGCGACAAGGCGGAGATCGACTCCAAGCCGATGCTGGAGATTTACGCCGACGACGTGAAGTGCAGCCACGGCGCGACCGCCGGCGATCTGGATGAGGATCACGTTTTTTACCTGCAAAGCCGCGGCATCCCCGCACCGGAGGCGCGGCAGCTGCTGGTGGAAGCGTTCCTGGCAGAAACCCTTGAAGCTGTCCCCTTCGAGCCCGCCCGGGAGGCAGCGATCGCCCTGATTCAGGAGCACCTTGCCCGATGAATGCGCCCGCAACCACTTTGGCCAAGCCTAATTTTGACGTCGAGGCGATCCGCGCGGACTTCCCGATTCTGGATCAGGAAGTCTACGGCAAGCCGCTCATCTACCTGGACAGCGCAGCCAGCGCACAGAAGCCGCGCCAAGTCGTCGAGACCATTCGCGACGTTTACGAGCACGACTACTCCAACGTCCATCGCGGCATCCACTACCTTTCCCAGCGCTGCACCGACCGGTTCGAGGCTGCGCGGGAAACCGTGGCGCGGTTTCTGAAGGTCAAGGACAGCGACAATCTCGTCTTTACCAAAGGTGCGACCGAGGGCCTGAACCTCGTCGCCCAGTCCTATGCCCGCAGTGTGCTGAAGGAAGGCGACGAGATCCTGATCTCGGTGCTGGAGCATCATTCTAACATTGTGCCCTGGCAGATCGTGGCCCAGGAAAAGGGCGCGAAGATCAAAGCGATCCCGATCCTGGACGACGGCCAGGTCGACATGGAAGCCTTCCATGCCCTGCTGAACGAGCGCACCCGGATCGTCGCCATCACCCAGATTTCCAACGCGCTGGGCACGGTTACGCCGCTTGCTGAGATTATTCCGGCGGCGCATGGCGCGGGAGCTCGTGTCGTTGTGGACGGTTGCCAAGCCGCGCCGCACGTCGCTCTCGACCTGCCGGCGATGGATTGCGACTTCTTCGTATTTTCCGGCCACAAGGTCTATGGGCCGAACGGCATCGGCGTGCTGTACGGCAAGCCGGAGTTGTTGGAAGCGATGCCGCCCTATCAAGGTGGCGGCGAGATGATCGATCACGTCGGCATCGAGTCGTCCACCTACAAGGATCCGCCGCACCGCTTCGAAGCTGGCACGCCCCCGATCGTCGAGGCGATCGCGCTCGGCACCGCCATCGAGTACATGCAGGGCATCGGCCTCGACGCTATCGCCGCGCATGAGAGCGACCTGACAGCCTATGCCATGGAACAATTGGCGCAGGTACCGGAGGTAACCCTGCACGGCACCGCGCCCGGCAAGGCGAGCATTGTGTCGTTCACCTGGAAAGGCGCGCACGCGCATGATGTGGGCACGATCATCGATCGGGCGGGCGTTGCCGTGCGGGTAGGGCACCACTGCGCCCAGCCGCTGATGGACCGCCTCGGCGTACCGTCCACGGCCCGGGCAAGTTTCGGCATCTATAACACGCGCGCGGAAGTGGACCGTCTGGTCCAGGCCCTCGACGACGTGCGCACAATCTTTGCGTGAGGATTCGCGGAAGGCATGGAGCAAGCGACGATGAATTCCCCGTTCGGCTATCCCGACGATCTGTTCGGCGGCGAACAGATGTCCATGGAGGAGTTGCAGGAGCTTTGCGCCCGACGGGGCGAGCCGCTGCCGGAAGGGCAGCCGGTAGCCTCCGGCGAGGAGGCGATTGAAGCGCTGCGCACCGTCTATGACCCGGAGATCCCGGTTAACATTTTCGATCTGGGCCTTATCTATGAGTTGGATATTCACAAAGATGGCTCCGCCAAAGTGGTGATGACGCTCACGGCGCCCGGCTGCCCGGTCGCGGGGGAAATGCCGGGAATGGTGGCCGACGCGCTGGATCAATTGCCCGGCATCGGCGAGATCGAGGTCACGCTGACTTTCGACCCGCCCTGGACCCCTGATATGATGAGCGAAGATGCCCGCTTGGCGCTGGGCTTTTAGGAGAGAAGGAGGATTGTCATGGAACGTCCCGCTGTCGTCACCCTGACCGATGCTGCGGCGGAGCGTGTGAAGACGCTGGTCGCAAAGAGTGAGAAGCCCGTTCAGGGCCTGCGCATCGGCGTCAAGACCCGCGGCTGTTCGGGCATGAGCTATTCGGTGGAATACGCCGACGAGCCGAAACGCTTCGAAGAAGTGGTCGAGCAAAAGGGCGTCAGGCTATTCATCGACCCGACCGCCGTGATGTTCATCCTTGGTTCGGAAGTGGACTATCAGGAAGACCGGTTCACCAGCGGCTTCACCTTTACCAATCCGAACGAAAAAGGCCGCTGCGGCTGCGGCGAAAGCTTTCACGTCTGATCGCCTCCCGCAGGCGGCTGTTATTCGGTTTCGGCTACCGTATCGAAACCTTCGTGCCGCAGAACAAACGGCAATATGGCGACCATGTCTTCCCACTGCTGGAAGCGAAATTCGCCCGCGCCCTTGACGATTTGGCGGGTTTCGCCGGAACCCGCCAGACGTTTCCTTAGGGGAAGGCTACGTGCGAGCGCCCGCATGAGCGGCAGCTACTGCAGGGACTTCAGGTAAGCGACGAATTGCGCCACTTCTTCTGGCGTAAACGCGAATTCAGGCATGTCTTCGTGGCCGACCATGATCCCCTCGGCCAGCGCCTCCTCCAGCGATTCGGGGGGATACACCTTCACTATCTCCGCGAACGGCGGCGCCTCGCCGTGCGGGCTTTGCCGGCCCTGAGCAATGGCGTGACAGGCGCTGCAGCGCTCCTCCGCCAATTGCCGGCCCAGAGCCTCTTCATGCACATCCATTCCCGCATGCCCCGGGAAGACAATCAAACTGGCGGCAAGCCCCATCCAAAGGGCGCCTGACTTGAAACCCATTCTCACTCTCCCATCACGACGCGTTTTCTTAACGGGACAGGTTCGGCGCGTCACTGCCCAGTGCAATCACACTGAGCAACCGGCCATAGTCAGGCTCATGACGCAGCACGCTTCTCCGGTAGCTGAAGAAACGCTGCTCGTCTGCGACGGTATCGATGGCCAGGTCCGTGACGCTCGCCAGCCCGAGGCGGCGGAGTTGCGCCGCCAGATAGCCCGGCAAGTCGAAGTGCGCGCGTGCTGCGCCATCCGGGCGGCCGAAGAACGCCGAATTCGCCGGCGTTTCGGTGAAGAAGTGCACCGGGAATTCC
>CAYYSC010000043.1:0-11077 GCA_964474065.1 uncultured Rhodospirillales bacterium
GGACGAGCCGTATTTTCAGGGTATGGACGAATATCTCGGGGTCGCCCGGGCCGCCTGCCGCCTGCCGGCGCTGCGCAAGGATTTCATGCTGACGGCCTACCAGATCGTGGAGTCGCGGGCGCTGGGCGCGGACTGCGTCCTGCTGATCATGGCCTGCCTGGACGACGCGGAAGCGACCGATCTCGCCGCAACGGCGGAAGCGCTGGAGATGGACGTGCTGGCGGAGGTGCACGACGCCCATGAGACGGACCGCGCGTTGGCGCTAGGCGCGGAACTGATCGGCATCAACAACCGGAACCTGAAAACCCTGGTCACCGACATCGCCGTCACGGAGGAACTGGCGGCGCTGGTGCCGCCTGGCCGGCTGCTCGTGAGCGAGAGCGGCCTGCGCACCCCGGAGGACCTGGCCCGCATGGCCAGAGCCGGGGCCGAGTGCTTTTTGGTCGGCGAGCACCTGATGCGGCAGCCGGACGTGACCACGGCGACCAGGGCGCTGTTGGAGAAAACGGCATGAGCGGCAATGAAGCCAACCCGACGGGCCTCACGCACTTCGATGCCGAGGGCCGGGCGCAGATGGTGGATGTCGGCGCCAAGCAGGAGACGGAGCGCAGCGCCACCGCCAGCGCCCGCGTGGTCATGCAGCCTGCCACGCTCGCCGCCATCCAGGCGGGAGAGATCGGCAAGGGGGACGTACTCGGTGTGGCGCGGCTCGCCGGCATCATGGCGGCCAAACGTACACCGGACCTTATTCCGCTCTGCCATCCGCTGGCCTTGACTTCCGTGAAGGTCGACCTGGCCTGTGACGAGAGGGCGAATGCCGTGCAGATCGAGGCAACCTGCAAGCTCAAGGGCCGCACCGGTGTGGAGATGGAGGCGCTGACCGCGGCCAGTGTCGCCGCGCTCACCATCTACGACATGTGCAAGGCGATCGACCGGGCAATGGAAATCCAGGATCTGCGCCTGCTTTACAAGAGCGGCGGCAAGTCCGGCACCTATGTCTCTGACGGCCATCGGACAGGTGAATCATGATCAGCGTCGATGAAGCCCAGGCCCGCGTCTGTGCGGACGTGAAACCCTTGCCGCACGAGACCGTCGGCCTGATGGACGCTGCGGGCCGCGTGCTTGCCGAACCTTTGCTTGCGCGGCGGAGCCAGCCGCCCTTCGCCGTCTCTGCCATGGACGGTTATGCGGTGCGGGCGGTGGACGTCGCGGACGTGCCGACCACCCTCCGCCAAGTGGGTACCGTCGCCGCGGGCGGCATGTTTGACGGCGTGCTGCAACCGGGCGAATGCACCCGCATTTTCACCGGCGCACCACTGCCGGAGGGTGCGGACACGGTGGTGATCCAGGAGGATACGGAAGCCGAAGGCGAGCACGTTACCATTAAGGAAGGGGAGGCGAAGGGCCGCCACGTTCGCAAGGCCGGTTTGGATTTCGGTGTCGGGGATACCCGGCTCGGACCGGGCACGCTTCTCTCGCCGCGGATGCTCGCACTGGCCGCTGCGATGAACCATCCCTGGCTCAAGGTGATTCGCCGCCCGCGGGTTGCGATTCTGGCCACCGGCGACGAAATCGTTTTTCCCGGCGAACCGATTGCGCCGAGTCAGATTGTCGCCTCCACCAGTACTTCCCTGGCAGGGTTCGTCGCGGCGAGCGGTGGCGAACCGGTGCTGCTCGGCGTGGCCCAGGACACAGTCGCATCCCTGCGGGAAGCGGCGATGGCGGCGAAAGATGCGGACGTGCTCGTGACCATCGGCGGCGCCAGCGTCGGCGAGCACGATTTGGTGCAAACGGCGCTGAAGCAGGAAGGATTGGCGGTCGACTTCTGGAAGATTGCCATGCGTCCGGGGAAGCCGCTGATGGTCGGCAGGCTGGGAAAGAGCCAAGTCCTTGGTTTGCCTGGAAATCCGGTCAGTTCGCTGGTCTGCGCCGTGTTGTTCCTGCGGCCTCTTCTCTATGCGCTGCAGGGCCGAACGGGCGGGGCGCCCGAACCGCTGCCGATGCCAGCGGGCGCCGACCTGCAGGCAAACGGCGCACGGCAGGACTACATGCGCGCGCGCTTCGAAACCGACGGTCCCGTTCCGTTCCCCGTGCAGGACAGTTCCATGCTGACTGCCATCGCCGAAGCAGACGGCTTAATCGTCAGGCCGGCGAATGCTCCCGCCGTCAAGAAGGGCGAAGTTGTACCTGTTCTTCCACTGGACGGACTTCTTTAGGAACGAACGCGACCCCGCTTGACGCGATACCCGAACCCAAATAGAACAAACCAAGTTCTTAGACGCACCAGATAGAGTGGTGCACCAACGGGTGAGGGCAAGATGCTGACGCGCAAACAGACCGACCTGCTGCTCTATATTAACCGCCGGTTGCAGGAGGACGGGGTTTCCCCGTCATTCGACGAGATGCGGGACGCGCTCGGCCTTAAGTCCAAGTCCGGCATTCATCGCCTGATCAGCGGGTTGGAAGAGCGCGGCTTCATCCGCCGCCTGCCCCACCGCGCCCGGGCGCTGGAAGTGATGCGCCTGCCGGAGTCGGCGGCAATGGGCGGCGAAGGGGAGTTGAAGCGCCAGCCTGTCGCCAACATCTCCTCTGCTCGGATGCCCCTGCCAGCCAATGATCTTGAGCTGCCGCTCTATGGCCGCATCGCGGCGGGCACGCCCATCGAGGCCTTGCGTGATCCGGACACCACCATCCGCGTTCCTCCGGCCATGATCGGCCGGGGCAAGCACTACGCCCTGGAAGTGGCCGGCGACTCGATGATCAACGCGGGCATCCTCGACGGGGACACGGTCATCATCCAGGAAGGAGCCTATCACCAATGGGGGGAGATCGTCGTGGCGCTGGTAGACCGCGAGGAAGTTACCCTCAAATACCTGCACAAGCAGGGCACCATGCTCGCCCTGGAAGCTGCCAACCCGCGGTACCAGATCCGCCTGCTGGAACCGGAGCGTCTACAAGTGCAGGGCCGGCTGGTCGGGCTGATGCGCCTCTATTAATGCGCCACTGGCCGCGGCGCACGCCTACCGGCTCAACTGGAAGGCCAGCGGCAATTCAAAGGTATAGCGCTCCTTGCCCAGTCGGGGGTCGGCTGCCGGGTAGCGGCTGACCGATTCCGCCGCTGCCTTCGCCGCAGCATCCAGAGTCCTGGAACCGGATCCAACAAGGGTCCGAACTGCAATCAGGCGGCCATTTTGCGTCACCGTCAGCGCAATCACCGTCGTCCCTTCGAGACCTGCGCGCCGGGCAGAACGCGGATAGCGGCGCTCCCGTTCAATGGCCGCCCGGATCGCCGCGCCCCAGGCGAACAACAGCGAACGCTCTTCCGCGGGAAGCAGAGCCGCCTCTCCACCCGCCGCTGTTGCCGGCTTTGCCGCTGCTCCAAGAGAATTGGCTTCCGCGGCTTGGGCCACCTTTTCGGAGGCGGGTGAGGGGGAAGCCTTGGCGTTGGGTGTTTTCGGCTGGGGCCGACGGACGGCGCTATGGTGCCTTGCCGTTTGCCGCTCTACCCTTCGCGGCGGTTCGGCAGAACGTGGGCGTGGCATCGGAGCGGTCTTATTTGGCGGCAGGCGTCCAGCTTCCTCACCAATCGCCGCGTTTGTTTGCTCCACTGCCTCCAAATCCGGCTCCGCAATTGGATCGTGGTCAGGCTCAGGGCGGGGCTCGGGTGCCGGCTCGAGCGTTTGTCCCGAGATCTCGGGCGACTTGTCGCTGCTGGTCGGAACCGGTGGCTCTGTCCAGCGCCGGATCGCGGCCTGCATCTGCGGCGAAGCACCGTGCACCAGCACCGACCCTGCGCCAGTACGGCCAGCCCCGCCATCGCCGCCGTTCACATTCCATTGCGCCAGCACTGCGGCGTGCACGGCCACCGCCGCACCGAGAAACATCAGCGGTTCGAACCAGCGTACAAGCAACCCGCCCGTCATGGCATCACCGCCAGTTCGACCCTGGCAAAGCCAAGCCCGGCAAGCCGTGAAAGCAGCCGGGCCACTTCGGCACCCTTTGCCTGGCCATCAGCGACGAGTGTCAGCGGTTGCTGGGATTCCGGCCCCGCAACGGAGGCCAGGCCATCGAACACCGCTTCGCCACGGGCCTCGCCCCACGCCAGTTCCCCGCTCGCTGAGAGGTAAAGCGGCGAATTTAGCTCCGCCGGCTGCTTCGTCTCGCTTTGTGGCGGCGTGATCTCAAAGGGTGGCGGCGGCACGATGACGGCGACCATCAGGAAAAAGATCAGCAGCAGAAAGCCGACGTTGATCATCGGCACGACGGTCTCGCGCGGCAGGCGTCGGGTGGGGGAGTCAATGCGCACCGCGCCTACTCCGCCAGCACCAAGGTTGCGATGCCGTTTTCGCGCAGCGCATCCATCACCTGCATGACCCTCTGCAGCGTCGCGTCTTCTTCTGAGCGAACGACTACCGGCGCCGCGGCGTCCGGCAACAATGGGCGAAGAGCCTGGCTCAATTCGGAGAGGGCGATTGGCTCGCCATTCAGCGCCAGCCGGTCCGGGCCGACCGTCACCAGTCGCGGCGGTCCCTGCCACTCGCCTGCACCGCCGCCAAGGGCGACCGGCGCGGCCTGATAGCCGCCAAACCGTGCCGTCAGCATGAAAAAGACCAGCAGCAGGAATACCACGTCGATCATCGGCGTAAGGCTCGGTCGGCGGCGCCGCGGTATCGCGGCAAGGCGGAAGGCGCTCATGTCAGTCACCCCGGGCGGCCGGGGGCTGGTACGCAAGAAAGATGCGGGTCGCCAGATCCTCCATGTCGAGGCGCACGCGTTCGACAATACCGTCGAACCAAGCGAGCGCCATGGAGGCCGGAATCGCGACCGCCATGCCCGCAGCCGTCGTCAGCAGCGCTTCCCAGATGCCGCCGGCGAGCGCCGCCGGGTCGGCGCGCGCGCCCTGCTCCTGTAGCGCCTGGAAGGCCTCGATCATGCCAAGCACTGTGCCGAGCAAACCCAGTAGCGGCGCAATCGTGACGATGAGCTCCAGGAGTCTCAGCCCTGCCGATGCTTCCGTCAGCAGGCGCTTGGCCACCCGCTCGGTCTCCTCGCGCCCGGCACTGGCGGAGGGCGCGGCAGCCATCGCCGTCATGGCGGTCCGCGCCACTTTCGCGCGCAGGCCGGAACCGCCGCGCGCCTCTGCCAACGCTTCGCGATGCCGGCCCGCGCGCCACGCCGCAACCGCCCGCTCCGCACGGCGGCGACGCCATGCACCGGCAAGCGCCAAGCGCCAAGTCTTCCAGAGAATGACGGCCACGGTCAGCACCGAAAGCGCCGTGATCGCCCAGATCACGGGCCCACCAAGCTCCAGGAGCGGCACCGCCGCCAGGATCTGTCCGGCAATCCCTTGCGTTTCAACGGCGGTTTCGGTGACGGGATCAGGCGCCATCGTTATGGCCTCCAGGGTTGTTCCACCCGGGCGCTGTGGTGCGGGCGACAGGGACAACAACCGGGCCGCCTTCGGCCTTGCCCGAAAAAGCACGCACTCCGAAATGCGCGGCCAGCGTCTCGGGTGAAAGGACCAATGCGGGCGGCCCTTCCGCCGCGACTCCGCCCCGGTCCAGCAGCACTAGGCGGTCGCAGTGCCTCGCGGCGAGCGTCAGATCATGCATGACCACCGCAACGCCCGCCCGCGCCGCTGTCCGTTCGCGCAGGATGGCCATCACGTCGATCTGGTGGCCAGGATCCAGGCCTGCGACCGGCTCGTCCGCGAGCAGGATCGCCGGTTCTCCCGCCAGGGCGCGAGCCAGCAGAACCCGGGCCAACTCGCCGCCAGACAACTGGGAAACGGAGCGCTCGGCAAATTGGAGCACATCGCAAGCGCGCATCGCGCTCTCAACCGCAGCTGCATCGGCAGGCGATGGACCGCGCCAGGGGCCGCGATGGGGCAGGCGGCCAAGTGTGACCAAAGTCTCGACAGCGACGCCCCACTGGCTGCCGCCACCCTGGGGCAGATAGGCCAGCAATCGTGCGAGATGGTCCCGAGGCAGCCGCTCCAGGTCGTCTCCAAGGATCGCGATTTGCCCCGCCTCCCGGCGCTGGAGGCCACAGAGCGCGCGCAACAACGTTGTCTTGCCCGCGCCGTTGGGGCCGATCAGACCCACCATCTCGCCTTCCTCCAAGCGGAAATTTACCCCGGCGAGGACCGAAACGCCACCACGGCGGACGGCGATGCCGGTGCCCGAAAGCAGGCTCATAGCAACTCCCGCCGCAGCCGGACGATTAGGAACAGGAAGAACGGCGCACCCACGAGCGCGGTCAGCACGCCCAGCTTCAACTCCTGTGCCGGAGAGAACGCGCGCACTGCTATATCCGCCAACAGCAACATCGCGCCGCCGCCGAGGGCGCTGGCCGGCAACAACGCGCTCGGGCGTTCGCCAACCAGCGGACGCAGCAAATGCGGGACCACCAAGCCGACAAATCCGATGGCCCCCGCCACCGCCGTCGCAGCGCCAACCGACAGTGCGGTCCCGAGAACCAGGCTGGTCCGGACCTGTCCCAGATTGAAACCCAGGCTGGCGGTAGCCTCTTCCCCCAATGTCAACGCATCCAAGGGCCGCCCCGAGCTCAGCACCACGATCCAACCGGCAAGCATGAACGGTCCGGCCAGCCAGACATGCTCCATGCTGCGGTCGGCAAGCGAGCCCATGAGCCAGAAGACGATTTCCAACGCGGCAAAGGGGTTCGGCGCGAAATTCAACACCAGCGATGTCAGCGCCCCCGCGAACGCACTGACGGCGATCCCGGCCAGGATCAAGGTGAGCGCACTGCCCCCGCGGCCAGCCAGCGCCTGAACCAGCAGCACGCCAGCCACCGCTCCCGCCATGCCTCCCAGGGGCAGCGCCAGGGAGAACCAGGCAGCCATGCCGGTGTAGAAGGTGAGCACTGCCCCGAAAGCAGCCGAGGCCGACACGCCGATCAGTCCCGGTTCCGCCAGCGGATTTCGGAGAAAGCCCTGCAGCGCCGCCCCCGCCAATCCCAACGTCGCGCCGGTCATCAGGGCAAGGATCGTCCGGGGCAAGCGCACCTCCAGCACAATCAATGCGGCCACCTCCTTTTCGCCGCCCACTACTGCGCGCCAGACATCTTGCGGCGCCAGCGGTGCCGGCCCAATGGCGAGGGACACGAGTGCCAAAATCGCAATCGTTACGGTCAATCCGCCTAACAGCCATCTCGAGCCTTTCCGCCTCATTCGGGCAGCGCTTCACGGAAACGCGCCAGGTGCTCTGCCGCGGCTGCAACCGCGGGAGTGCCGCAGGTCCACAAATGATCGGGTACGCTTACACGGCGGACCTCACCGAACGCCTCCCGAAGGGCGCGGTGGTTCAGCATTTCCGTCGCGAGCGAAGGCGCGCCCTGCTGGCGGCCGATCACCAGCGCGTCCGGTGCCGCCATCAATAAGCGCTCCATCGGCAGCGGCGCGATACCGGAAAGCCCCAATTCCTTGCCCAATGAGCGGAACCCTGCAGCCTCCACGATCTCGCTGGCGAGCGTGCCCCGGCCAGAGGTAAAGCCGTTAGCCCAGTACAGGGCTGCGAGCGGCCGCTCCTTTTTGGCGCCGGGCCGGAGAGCCGCAAAACGCCGGGCGAGGCCTCTGCTCAGCGTCTCGCCGCGCTCCGGCTCGCCCACGGCAGCGGCAACGGCACGGATGTTCGCCTGGATTTCATCCAGGCTGAACGCAACGGGAATACGCTCGACCGAGTAACCGAGTTGCCGCAACAGGCGAACGGTTGGTTGCGCGGAATAGGTTCCGGCGAGGATCAAATCCGGCTCCAGGGTCATGATTTCCTCCGCCGATCCGCCATGGGCGGGCAGGGATGACGCTGCGGCCGCCGTCGCCGACATGCGGGGATCTTGGGCCAGCGCCGTCACCGCCGCGATCCGCGGAGCAGGCACCAGATGAAGCAGCAACTGGTCCGTGCACAGGTTGAGCGAAACGATCCGGGACGGTTTGGCGCCGCCCGCGGCCGAAATGCTTTCGGGCGCAACACAGAACGTCCCCACCAGCACCAGGAGAAATAGCGCCAACCGCCGCACGATCAGAAGAGCCCCAACTGCACCCTTACCCCGGCGAACGCGCCAATCCCCGGCGCGGCAAACCCAAGGACCTCTTCGTATTCCTCGTCGAGGAGGTTTTCGACCCGGCCGAATACCTGCACCGCTTCCGTCACCTGATAAGAGGCGGCGATGTCCACCTTGGTGTAGCTGTCCAGCGTGACCCGTGTGCTATCGATAAAGAAATTCGAGAACTGAAGATCCTTCCGGTCGCCGATGTAGGTCGCACCGACGTTGATCACCGCTTGATCTTCAAGGAACCGGTAGCTGGCGTTCAGGTTGGCCGTGTGTTTCGGCCGGCGCACCAGTTCCAGGCCAGCGGCATCCTGACCGAGGGTATAGGTGTACATGCCGGAGAAACGCAGACCGTCGGCCGGCTCTACCGAACCGCTCACCTCGACGCCCTGAATGTCGGAGACACCGGAAAGGTTCACAGCGGTGTTCCCCGCACCCGCGATCAAATCGGTGATTTCGTTGTTGAAGTAGGTTACATCGAGCAGCGCTCGGTCACCCCAGAACCGTTGCTCGATGCCGACGTCGAAACCTTCGCTCTCTTCCGGTTCCAAGTCCGGGTTCGGCACGAAATTCGGCCCGAAGCCGAAGAGTTCGAACAGCGTCGGGTTCTTGACGCCGGTGCCATAGCTTGCGTGCAGGCGCGTGTCCGTCTCGGTGTGGAGATAAGAGCCGGTGATCCGGTAGGTGGTTGCGTCTTCGAAAATCTCGTTGTCGTCGAAGCGCACGCTGCCGGAAAAAGAAAGCCGATCCCAAACCGTGGTTCGATATTCGCCAACGAACCCGTTATTGACGATGTCCAGGTCTGAGCTGCCAAACGCGCTTTCGGTCTCCTGTGCCTCATATTCGCGCTCGACCAGGAATGACAAGGTATGCTCCGCTCCGGCGATATCGGGCGTTTCAAGGAACAGGTTCGACTGATAGCTGAGCTTGGTTTTCTCGCCGAGCGTGCTGAACGTCACCGCATCATCGGTGAGCGAGTCTGCTTCATCCCTGTTGAAGCCGACGGCGGCGATATTTTCCCACATGCCATCAAATGCGGTGTGTTTAATTTGTGCCTTGCCGGTTCGCTGGATTGTCTCGGTTTCCTCGTCGCCGTCGACCGTGACAATCGTACCGGCAACAGCGGGCTGAGGGTCGGTCTCCACTCTCGAATCCACGAAACGGCCGAACAGGTCGATTTCCAGATTCTCGAAAAGGGTAAAACCGAAATTGGCATTCACCGCGGCGTGCTCGCTGCCGTCGTCTTCCGTGTTGCCCTGATCCTCCGGCGCGACCGAAACGCCACCCGTGCGGAAATAGCTGGCGGCAACAGAATAGTTATAGCGCGCTGCGCCGCCTCGCAGGCTGGCGATCGCCCGACCGGTTTCGAAGGAACCGCCTTCAAGCGACAGAGTTCCGGTCGTTGGTCCTTCGCCCTTTTTGGTCACGATGTTGATGACGCCGCCGATCGCGTCGCTGCCATAGATTGCGCTCTGCGGACCGCGGACGATCTCCATTCGTTCAATGTCGAAGGCGTTGAGATTGCCAAAGTCGAATTCGGAAGCGCCGCTCGGATCGTTCATTTCGACACCGTCGATCAGGACCAGCGTGTGGTTGCTTTCCGCACCCCGGATCCGGACCTGGGTAAACGAGCCTGCATTGCCGTTTTGACTGACTGTCACCCCCGGGACTTGACGCAGCAACTCTGCGGCGGAGCGCGCTTGCTGACGCTCGATCTGCTCGGCCGTAATGACGGTCACGGCGCTGCCCACTTGGCCGGCGGGAACGGGCGTAGCGCTCGCGGAAATGACGACAGGTGCAAGCCTTACCGATTCCTGGGCGGCGGCCGGCGGTGCCATGGCGAACGCAACGGAACTAGCCAGAATCGTTCGGGCCAAAGGCTTATGGGCGAGCGACTGGGTGAGAAAATAAAAGGGAACGGACATGTCGATGGTTTCGCGCTTTCGAGTGAGACACAGGAAGAAGCGCGGGATGCCGGGGATGAACGCGTTGAGTTGCCCATTGCCAGTAGCTGCTGGCGGACAAATCCTCGGAACTTGATGATGAGACTTCCATCGCGGAACCCCTCTGCAACACGCGGCTTCGCGCGTCACCGCTAACGGGCCTCCGCTCCCCCGGTACACCCCGACCGGCGGATGAGTGACGCTGGCGACGGCAGGTTTCCTGGCTCACGGGTCTTGATACGCGCCCGGCCTTCCCAGTTTCCCAGTGGCCATGGTTGAGCGCGCACTCGCCATTTACAGTTGCGGGGGCAGCCAGGGACAAGCCCCGTCGAGCATTTGCCCGATGAACCTTCCCTGTTCCCTTTTTACATCCCGAATAGGGAACCGTCGATGAACTAAGACTAGTCTGGGTTTCGGCAGGATGCAAGGCCGCCAGGGAGGGAGTCAGAAAATGAAATCTCCCGCATCCAGATCGCCAATCGCGACGTTCTTCAGCCGTATGGTGTCGGCGCCATCGGTGATCAGCGTATCACTTCCAGCAATACTCAGATGATTGCTGTTGAGATCAGCAAAATCCGTGATGGCTGAAACAGCCTGCAGGTCGATTTTCTCGGCCGCAATCAACGCATCGAAATCTTCGATTGTGTCCGTACCGAAGCCGTCCTGGAAAACGAAGGTATCATTCCCGAGGCCGCCGCGCATGGTATCGTCGCCGCCGCGGCCGTGCAGGATATCGTTACCGTTCAAGCCGGAGAGCTCGTTCGCTCCGTTGTTGCCCCGCAAGTCATCGTCAAACTTTGTGCCCTGCAGGTTCTCGATGGAGGTGTAGGTATCGCCTGCCGCTTCGCCGGTGTTGGCGCCGGTCAGGATCAGGTCCGCGGTCAGGCCCGATCCGGCGAACAGGTAGGAAGCCCGGTCGGTCCCCGCGCCGCCGTTCAGGGAGTCGGCGCCGGCATAACCGATCAGCAGGTCGTCGCCAGCCTGTCCGATCAGCATATCGTCGCCGCCACGGCCGTGCAGGATATCGTTACCGTTCAAGCCGGAGAGCTCGTTCGCTCCGTTGT